>JBJLER010000023.1:0-98472 GCA_045565735.1 Pseudohongiellaceae bacterium | reverse complement strand
AAGGTGGAGCTATAAGTTAATCCATCGTCGGCCGAGGCTCCACCGAAAAAACGGGCAGTGGTAGAGCCGCCACTTACCGTGGAAGGCAAATCCAATTCCGGCAGCTGTGCCAATGCTACAGACATGGCAAGGACCGCTACAAGATAGGCAACTATTTGAAGCAGCTTTGTTTTCATTGACAGGCAGCTTTAGCTAACTCCCTTTTCTTAACCCATGAAATACCGAATAGACAACGCAATTATCATTATGACCATTAGCGGAGTTATCCAGCGGCTAATATTATATAACTCTTCTGGCGACCTTTCTGTTCCATATTTTTTTAATAGAGGAAGGAGGACAAACAAGGTTGCAAAGAGAATTGCTAGTATCATTACAAGAACGCCCATCGCTCACCTCTCTTGTTGAGTTTCAGTGAAATATCACTGCAACATTTATAACTTTCTCCTTTAATGTATCGGTGCGGTAACAGTAATTATTACAAGCGACTGGAAGCCTCCCCCGTCCTGTATTTCAAGGCGACCCCCATGCAAATAGCCGAGTTTCCTGTGGGGGTGATATGGGGGTAATATAGTGGGGTTATAGTTTGGTAAAAGGCCAACCTAAGTTGGCTTATTAGTAGGTAGGAAAGTAGGTAATAATCTATTTTTACTCTAAGTCATTGATTATGTTAGTCATTCGATACCGCCCGCTGGTACCACTTAAACTATTAAGATTCTCTAAACTCTTCTAAATTTCTTCAACACTATTTATTCATTAAGGAGTTTGATTTTATGAAACACATGATTGAATGGGCGTTTAGCTCTGATACTTATGAAAGAGGTATGAAACAATTTTTAGAAACGGGAGGCCCTGACCCTGAGGGTGTTAGGACTATTGGTCGATGGCATGCTCCTGGGAGTAAGTATGGCTTTCATTTGGTCGAAGCCGATCCCGTGGACGTAACAAAACTAACTTCTCAATGGGCATCACTAGTGGATGTAACCATAACCCCGGTAATCGACGATGACGAAGCAAAGAAAGGTCTTAGTGCGACTTTTTAGTTAGGTTGCGATAAAGCGTTTAATTACTAAAAAGAAGGATATAGAATTTGTGTAAGACTTTGGCTACCTGTACGACTAGATTGAAGCACCCCTTCTAAGGAGGTTTCAAGATGATTAAAATAAAAGTTGCGCTGATGGTTATTGGAATGCTGCTAGCAACGCATTTCAACACGGCTCTGGGTCACCACTCGCATGCCTCGCTTGATGATAACGATGTGCGCATAGTTTCAGGGATAGTCACTCGTTATAGTTGGAGCTATCCCCATGTGTATCTAAAAGTTGAAGCTCCTAATCTGTCTGGCAATGTTGTTGAGTATAGTATAGAGCTACTGCACCCTGGAGGCATGTCAGCCAGAGGCTGGGAGCCAGATACGTTTCAACCAGGAGACCGGATAACTTGGCAAGGGCGGCACGATCGCAATAAGTCTAGGGCTTACGCTGGATTAGAATGGGCTGAGCGAAATGGTGTCAGAATAGGGCAAGACATGGCGGGTAATGACCAACAGATATTTCCTTCTTCCGATTTTACTGGTATGTGGAATCGTGGCCCAAATCAATTTCACTATGCCCCGCCGCAGGGTTGGCCACTCACTGAATTTGGTCAAGCTCTAGTGGATGGATTCAGCGAAGATCAGAATCCAATTTTAGAATGTGATGATCCTGGCCCACCAAAATCAATGATCCTGCCTTACACTCACCTAATTAGATACCAGGATGAAAAAACTCTGATAATTGAACGAGACATGATGGTGGGGCATCGGGTAATTCATCTCGATCAAAATTCTGAGCAAGGCTCCCCTTCAAAGTTCGGCCACTCAGTTGGCAGGTTCGAGAATGGGGACCTGATTATCGAAACCAGCGGCTTTACGCCAGACAGCTGGGGCATACATACCGGTATAGATTCTAGTGAGCAGAAATATCTTCGCGAACGTTTGCGACTGGTAGATGATGGGCTTGGGGTAGAAATTGAAATCACGGTGACTGACCCGACTTATCTTAGCGAGCCTAAAACATTTATTCATCGTTGGATAAAAGCGATAGATCGGGAAGTTATTCGTGCCCCATGCACTCTGGAGTCAGCTAAGTTGTTTATCGAAGCTGGCTATAGTGATGAAGAATAATAAAAATGCATTATGGTATGAATTAATAAGAGTCGTGCTCTTTCATTTGCTTTGATGCTGTACCGTTTCAGCACACTATTATTTGTGTTTACTAACTCTCATTATGGGGTTTTAAAAAGTTTTTATATGCAGCCAAAGGAAATACTAATGATTAAAAGTATATTCAAGGTGCTGCTGGTATTGTCAGCGTTCTTTGCCAGTCTCACAAACGCGCATCATTCTGCTGTTGTTTTTGACGTCTCAAAAGATATCGAGATAACAGGAAAAACAACCCGTTTTACTCTTAGGAACCCCCACCTAATCCTTAATATGGAAGTTACTAATGAAGAAGGCGAAGTTGAACTTTGGCGGCTCGAGGGCCAAGGCATATCGGCTATGCAAGCTATGGGCTTCGATCGTGGATCCGTTAATGTCGGTGATGAAGTTACGGTTCGAATGAATCCATTAAGATCTGGTGAGCCTGGAGGATTAATACTAGGTCTTATCGGTGGAGATGGGCGAAGCTACAACATGGAACCAGAACAAGAGGAGGTTCGTCGGGTTTACCCTGCTTTAATGCCTTATGTTCCTCCACCGGCTGGAGAGACATGGCAAATGCGAGAGGAGAAAACGAGACCCTCTCAACTGCCAGTGATTTCACAAGGAATAGGTCCAGGAGAAGGTGGAGGGGGCAATATGCCGGGCGCTCTTGATCCGGAGAATCTAGCGAAAGAAAGACCACCGGCGCCTTTTGATTTGACGGGGCAATGGCGGTTTCGCGGAGAAGATGAATATCGGGAAAATTATGGCTCCTTTGAATTCAAGCCAATGCCAGAGCTTACGGCAAAAGGTGAAGCCTATCATGATGCTTATATGGAGGCCTCACTTCAGGGGGAACGTTTTGGAGATCCCACCGCCCTATGCTACCCACCCGGAATGCCGAGATACATGACTAGATACGGTGCTCTCATGATGTTGCAGTATCCCACAGCAATCTTCATGGTTTCGCGTCTAAATAATGATTATCGAGTTATTTTCCTTGATGGACGCGAACCTTCAACTGGCGATGCAATTGACCGTAACTGGCAAGGAGAGTCGTTGGGCTATTGGGATGGCGATACTCTGGTAGTCGAAACATCCGGTTTCATCGGTGAAAACCATCTTATTCAGGCCGGCGTCCCAACCGGCGAGCAGCTTAAAATTGTCGAGCGAATTTCAATGATCAATGACAATAATACATTGGTCAGTGAGTATACATTTACAGACCCTGAATACTGGGTCGGTGAGTGGAAACATGTTAAGTTCCGAGACAGAGTGCTCCACATTGATGTACGGGAAGCCAACTGCATCTATGAGGATAACTTTGCCTTGCCAGGCATGGATCGCCCCAATTAATTATTGGTCTTTATTGCACCTTACAATTAACGTAGAAGAGTTGAGTCCGCCCGCTGGCACCACTTATCTAGTCAAGGACGACTAAAATCTTCTTAGCTCGATCCTTCAACATATAGCAATAAGCATTAAGAATAGAGACTATATTGTTGTGCGTTCTTAGTTGATCTCCATCGTTGCTTGCATCTCTGGATGCAAGGCACAGAAGATTTGATAGTTACCTGGCTCATCGAAAGAGATGTCATATATGCCACCCGCTGGTACCACTTAAACTATTAAGGTTATGGAAAAATCAAAGAGTTTCACTGTTTGGCCTTCATAAGTGCTTTCCAGAAAGCTTCATTAAAACTTTGACCGCCTGCGCTTCCTGCAGAACCGAGCCTCGTCACGATGAGATTTAAACTGGGGACCAAGTAGAGCTTGCGATCCAGAGCGCCTTGCATAGCGACAAGATCACCGGGAGCAGAAGGAACTAGCGGACCATCACGGCGAACGGCCTGAGGAGTTACACCAAGAGAAAATTCCTGTCCATTTAGCCACCATAAATACCCATAAGACGGATTGATATCCTGAGCGGGAGTCATCATAGCTTCTATAAATTCGGTATCCCTAAAAATGATTTCCTTATCCCATCGGCCGCCAGCCTGAATCAATAGACCAAAACGCGCTAAATCCCGGGCTGTCGTGGAGAAGCCAACTGCAATGTCTGATCCAGCCCAGGGCCTGGGGGTCCACGAAGAATTAGTCATGCCGAGGGGTTCAGTCAGCCATTCCTGAGTGAGGACATCCCTTGGTTTTTTTGTGGCGGCACTTACCACTCGCATTAGAAAATGATACGCCGGCGTATTGTAAAGCCATCTTTCGCCAGGTTCGGTTTCATAGGTGAGGTCACTCGCTAAGCCGCTCGTCATGGTAAGGAGATCATAGATAGTAATTGCAGTTTCTTGAGGTATAGCGGCTTTTGACCATCCAGTCCCTATATGGCTGGTAACTGAGTCCTCTAAAGAAAGAAAACCGCGTGCTTGTGACATACCAACTAAGGCAGTCGTAATATTTTTTTGTGCAGACGCCACGTCCTCGATTGCTCGATTTTCGGAATCAAATCCTTGCAGAAAATTTTGGTATCTAATAGACGTATCAGGCTCAGACCAATACCGCTCAGCCATTATACGTCCGTTATGCAGAATCAAAACCCCACTACTGTTTCTTTCACCGGCAAGCTCTAATGCTTCATTCAATAACTCCTGATCCCAACCTGCTTTGCTCGGAAGAACAGTTTCCCAATCTGCATTAGCATCTGGGAAGTAAAGCTTTTCGGCCGAGACTGATAGCTCAGCCGCAATAGAAATGTAGAGCAGGGTTATTGTTGTTAGTAGTTTGTTCATGTTTATTCAGCACATTCATCTGGAAGAGCCTCAACAATAGCTCTAAATTCTTCGGCAAAAACACGTACTCTATGGGCATAAATTACTCTGCCACGACACATGTTATATATGTTTTGGATACCCACTTTTTTTGCAGACCATGTTGATTCGTCCATTAGTCCCTGCCTATATTGGTAATAGTCGTTTTCGTACAAATGCCATGAGACATGATATTGATTGCGAAAGGCTATCTCTTCTTTGGATAATTCATAATTAAAATTCTCTTCCCAAACAACAAATTGATGGTCAATGCCACTTTCTGTGAAAGAATTTAAGTGCCCTACATTGAGAGCGGCCCTTGCTTGTTGTTGGGCAGCGAGAGCTATTTGCTGAGACTGGCGCATCTCCAGACCAACAAAGACTAGCCCTGCAAGCACGCCCAACATACCCAGCAATTGAATCCACGTATCCGAGCCAACTTTCTTCATTATAAATCCGTATAAGCAGCAACAGAAAAGTAGAGCAGGGTTATTTTTGTTAGTAATTTATTTATTTGCACTAGCATTGAAAGGCTCGTTTACGCATTCTTCGGTCAGAAGCGAATCAATTAGTTGGACAAGTCTGGTATCTAATGAAGATTTTCTTTGAGTATACACCTGACGTCCCACGCAAGTGTTATAGGTCCGCCTCAAGGGATTCATCTTTGCCTGCCATATATTTTCGTCCATTAACCCTAAGTCATATTGCAGAAAATCATTTTCAAAAATCCATAATGCCGAATTAGCTATGTTCGCTTCCGGATTAAAGTCCCCAATTCCGTCGGGATAATTAATTTCTGCTTCAGTAAAGGCATTAACCATATCCGTCCATACTTGCATTCTAGCCGTTTGCTGAGCAGCTAAAGCTAATTGTTGTGACTGGCGCATTTCTAAGCCGACAAAAACTAAACCGCCTAATAAGCCAAGCATGCCAATTAATTGTATCCACGTATCTAAACTAACTCTTTTCAAAATAAACTCAAATTAATAGCAACAGAAAAGCAGGGTTATTGTTGTTGGTAGCTTATTCATTTTTAATTTCATAATTCTGGCAGCGCGGACCCTTGCATTAGAAACATTTTCCAACCATTTTCTGTCTCCTTAAAAAAATTATAAGAAGCCCCCTCAAATAGGATCTCATCAGCATTGTTGTGCCGGGTAAATGTGTTTGTCAGGCAGTAAATTTGATCCGTAACTTGGCTAATCTCTAGACTACTTTTGCTATATGCATAGCCACTTTGAATATTTGCTTTTAGAATACGATAGTAATCCTTAATAGCATTCTCGTCCTGAATTACTTCTGTCGACGGACCGATAAACATCACAGGAGTAGTGAAATGAGACGCTATTCCATTAAAATCAAAGGCCATAAAGTCTTCTAAATACCCATTATATTCTTGCTCGATTTCAGCCTCTTGCGCTAATAGAGTGATTGGAAAGATGAGTAGTGTTAATAAGACTATCCTTAAATACATTATCTATTGCTCCATAGTTAAATAAGTTAATTAAGCGAGGCTAGGAAATAATTCTTCTGCCGTTGTATTCACAATACGAAACCGTTTATGCGTAGATTTAATTGAATAATAGGACATAGCACATCATGAGTAAATTGCCCAGCAAACCTGGAAAGCCTCCCGGCATACGGGCTACACAGTTAGACTTGCAACGTCAGCTTTATGAGCATCCGGATAATCGCAAAGTGATTGAGGCTGTTTATCGCATTGCTTTAGATGGCGAACATAAGCACTAGGCTACGGCTATGAAATTACTCATGGATAGGATGTTGCCTATCTCTGTTTGTGATAAAAATGCAGATATTAGAGAGAAGATAACGATCAATGTTAATTCTGTTGAAATACCAAACCGCGAAGAGAAGGTTGTCAACTAATGCTTAAAAATAATCGATTGAGCGTTCAGCCGTGATTTCGGAGACACTCAAAAGAAACTTCATAACAGCGATCTGTCTTGGAATTTCATTGACTGTTATTCCGCTGATTTGTATTGCTGCCGATTCGGAACGACCAGATCTGAATGGTACCTGGACTAATCAGTCTATAACCCGGTTAAATAGACCTGACGATTCGCCATTGGTGGTCACTCCTGAGCAAGCACAACTTAGAGCGGCAGCCGCACTGGTTGGTGGTAGGCCTCCGGGTTGGATTGATGAGCTTGACCCCGACACCGGAGCGCCCAAGGTTGGCAGTCGCGACTTTGGTCTGTTCAGTTACAACCAATTTTGGTTCGACCAAGGTGCATCACTTGCCAGAGTAAAAGGTGAATATCGAAGTTCCTTTGTTGTCGATCCGCAAAACGGCCAAGTGCCCTGGCTGGAGAACCCAGACCCGTCACTGCAGCGTATTAATTTCGACAGCCGCTTTTTGAGTGGCGTTGGCGATGCGTCGGGCCCGGAAGCGATGCCCCTGAAGGAACGTTGCCTGATTGGGTTTGGCAACACAGCCGGCCCAGGAATGCTGTCCACGCCCTACAACAGTAATTATCAATTTGTGCAAACCCAGGACCACGTATTACTGCTGGCTGAAATGGTTCATGACGCGCGTATCATACCTACCTATAACTCAGCACAAGAAGCCCGGGCTCAGCATCGCCCAGACATTTTGAATCCCTGGTTCGGTGACTCAAGAGGCTGGTATGAAAATGCAACTTTGATAGTTGAAACCATCAATATCAACCCCAAGCAAATGCGAGAAAGTCCAGTGCCGATCACGGCGACAGGAAAGATTATCGAGCGTTTTAGCCGTTATGGCGAAAATGAAATATTTTACCAGTTCACCGTAGATGATCCGAAATTGTACCGCCAGCCATGGACGGCAGAGCTTAGTTTTTATCCGAGTGAAGGTCCGCTATACGAATATGCCTGCCACGAGGGCAATTATGCGATGACAGGCATTTTGGCAGGTGCTCGACTAAAAGAAGCAGAAGCTGCGAGGAAATAGGACTAATATTAGAGAGAAGATAACGATTAATATTAATTCTATTGAAATACCTGAAAGCGAAGAAAAGGTTGTTAACTGATGGAAAGAATTAGGGTTAGTTTTGAAATTTGGATACAGTTGCTAGGTATGCTGGGAGTGCTAGGTGGGTTGATATTTGTCGGTCTTGAGATGCAGCAATCTCAAAGAATAGCGATAGCTGGCCAAATACAAGCGCGAAATGATGTGTTGATGTCCTTTTTGCAAACCCCTTTAGAAGGCAATGTTACGTTATCTAAAATTATAAATAATTATTGGGATTCAACAGGTGTTAGCGATATTGAGCCATTGACAGAAGAAGAGCGACAGGTGGCTTTACAGATGATGAGAGTGGCAACTTATGGTCTTCGTAATACCTTCCAACAATACAATTTGGGAATGATCCCAGGGGATACATTTGAATTCACTATGCAAAAATTTATAGGCATTTACGATACATGTTATTACCGCCCAATGGTTATAGGTAACATTTCTCAAGACCTCCATGATTTTCTTGAGTCAAACTCTCAGGTTGAATGTGTGAGTAACTAATGCTTTACAGGCTTGGTTTCGTGATTCATTGGATAGGGTTTACCTGTTTAGTGCTGTTCTTAGGACTATTTTTTTTGGGAATAATCATCGGAGAAGCCTCTATCGCAGAACTACCTGCATTTGTTGTAGAAACTCTGCTCGATTTTAGCCGCGCGGATGAGGCAGATTATTGGTTTGTACTATTATCAATAACCCACTGGCCTATCAAGTGGATGCTCACCGATAACAAATCATTCTTTCCTTGGAATTGATAATCGGTCAAATGAAGAGAGAAATAGCCGATGAAAAAAGTTAGCGTAGATGTATTGCTTCAGTTAATCGGTCTCTTGAGTGTTTTGGGCGGGTTGATCTTTGTCGGCATGGAGATGCGGCAATCTCAACAGATAGCTCTCGCTACGCAACAACAAGCAAGGAGTGAAGTACTTATCGATATGATTAATACTTTTTCAGAAGGGTCAGAGAAATTTCACACTACCATAGAGGCTTTCGGAGAAGACATTTATCTAGAAAACGATATTTTGTCATCAAATAGCGTATATCAATTCTGGTTACTATACGAAAACGATTTCTTGCAATACCAACTTGGCTTGATGGATGAGGAAATTTGGCAAGCCAAAGTGGCTGCTATGCGAAGGACTTACAATGCCTGCCAGTTTAGACCGGAAACCGGCTTGATGTTTAATTTCGTGACTGCTGAACTTTCAAACTTCATCACAGAAACGACTGAAGACGGATGTGCTAAGTAATGTTTAAAGAATACCTCGAACAACGTCATATCACTTTAGCTTCTGGCAGAAGTTCTATTGCCCTTGAGCGTGAGTATTGGAAAGTGTTGGAAACATTAGCCTATATTATTTATTCGATACCGCCCGCTGTTACCCCTATCTACCTTGGAGATGCTAATGCCCAAGTTCTCTAAATTTATTAAAGACATTGTCCTTCCAGAGAAAGTAAATAAAGAGCGAAGGAAGAAAATCCTTACTGAAGGCATCATCGAAACATGGCGAAGCGAGCAAGAAGAACGCAAAGCCAAAGAGGCTAGAAAGATAGCTAAAGAGACTTACAAGGAAATACGTTCAAGTAAGGATAAAGGTGACGGTTAAGACTTATGTCAAGGAGTTTGAAGACTGGCTGCTGTTGGGTAATTGAGTTTGCCGGAAAATCCCAAAGCCCATATACGCAAGGCCAATGGATAACAGAGGGTTGATATAGTTAAAAAACGTCCATGGAGCAAACTCCAAGGGTGACATACCGAGCGCCCCTGTAATAAATGCCCCCGAAGTCGTCCAAGGGATAAGCGACGTACTAAGAGTCGCTCCTTCTTCCAAGCATCTCGACAACATGTGCTTCTCCAACCGATCTTCTTCGTAGGAGTCTTTAAATATTTGCCCGCCGAATATGATAGATAGATACCCTTCGCCCATGCTCATGTTGGTGACGACACCGGTGCCAATAGTGGTTGCCATCAAGCTTGCGGAGCTTTTGATGCGCTTCAGCACCCCTCTTAGGAGAACTCGTACGAAGCCCGCACGATCGAGGATACCACCGAGCGATAACGCAATTAGTGCTAGTGACATCGTCCACATCATACTTGTTATGCCACCTCGGCTCAGGAGAGTGTCGAGTTGTTCAAGCCCGGTATCCGCGACATAGCCCGTATGCAAACTATTTAGCACCTCTGTGATGGCTCGATCTTGAGTCACGACTGCTAGAATCACAGCGGTCGCGACACTGGCCAGCATACTGGCTTCGGCTGGTGCGCGATTGAGACTGAGGATAAGCAACACAATTAGCGGCAAGAGTGTCAACGGGCTGATAGCGAATTCGATCTCTAGGTGCTGACTTAATGTTAATAACTCTTGAGCGGAAAGTGTCTGACCGCTGTAGTAAAGCCCGACTAACATAAAAGCAATCAGGGTAATGACATATGTTGGTACGGTCGTGTACAGCATCGAATTGATATGAGAATAGAGATCCGTGTCAGCACTCATGGCTGCGAGATTAGTTGTGTCTGAAACAGGCGACATCTTGTCACCGAAACTCGCTCCCGAGACCACCATACCAACCACAATTGGCAGCGGAATACCTAGCACGCCGCCTAGTCCCATGAGGACAACTCCGATCGTAGCAATTGTTCCCCATGCTGTGCCGGTCGCAAGCGACATGAGACTGCATAACACCAATCCAGCGGGCAGAAAAAAAGTGGGGTGGAGTAAATCCAGGCCATAGTAAATGAGACCACCAATCGTCCCACTCTCGATCAGTGCTGCGACGAGTATGCCAATCAGAAAAAAGATAAAGATCGCTCCCAGACCTTTCTCGATTCCTGAGATCATTGCGGATTTAATCTTGTGATAACTGAACCCTACCCAAGAAGAGTGACCGGCAACCCATACGACCGCGATTACCAGCAGGCTGTGAAGGCTGATACCCAACCAAAGCATGCCACTAATCACCGTCACGATTACTCCTCCAAAACAGATTAGTGAATGCAAAAAGCTAGGCTCTCGTGGGTCTTCCATAGGTTCGCGTCCTGATCAGCGAAAAAAATAGCCTACACTATAACAATTAGCGCGAGAGAAGGGATGTCCCGTCTCTATTTGAATGCCAACACTACGATGCTTTTTTGTGGGGTATGTTTTTCTGTCTGGTATAATTGCGCTCGCCTGAGATAACTATGAGCAACGACAACAAAAAATGAGACGTCCCTGACATGTCCAGTGCATTAAATTCACAGCACTTCGATCTCGATGATTCTGTTGATGTGCAGGAGTTTTATCATAGCAAGGGCTGGACAGATGGATTTCCTATCGTTCCTCCAACTCCAACTGCCGTGCAAGCATCCCTAAATTGGGCGCTCATGCCAGCTAATCAGATCATTGGCATCGAGCCAGTACGGGAACGAACCATTAATGCCGAGAAGTTGGCGATTAACGCTGTCATGGCTGGCTGTTTACCGATGCACTTTCCCGTCGTAGTCGCTGCTTGGATGGCAATGTTAAAAGAAGAGTTTCTGTTACACGGTGCAACGGCCAGCACTGGAGGCTGTGCGATTCTAGTTATATTGAACGGCACCATCAGGCAAGAGATTGGTGCGCAAAGCGATTTCAATGTACTCGGCAGTGCAGACCGCGCGACTTCCGTTATCGGCAGAGCCATTCGGCTTACTTTAATTAATATATTAAAGGTGAGTCCTGGCGCTATTGATAGATCTACACTCGGTCATCCCGGGAAGATTAGTTACTGCATATCGGAAGACGAAGAGAACTCTGACTGGAGTTCTCTTGCGGAGTCTCGAGATATACCGAAGGACGCCTCGGCAGTTACAGTACTGGCTGCTGGCGCTCCTCGCCAGATCATGAATGAGTGGACCACTAAGCCAGAGGAAATCCTAGATACCTATGCAGCAGAGATGCGCGCCAATATGCGCAACTATTCAATTTGGGCGGGAAATTATGTAGTAGTAATGCCGCCCCAACATCGGGAACATATGAAAGCGGCCGGCTGGGGAAGGCAAGAAATAGCGAACTACCTCTTCGAAAAGGCCCGCATAAAGCGTTCAGAATGGTCAAGCGTTGGCAAGGGTTCAGTAGTCCGCGATAAAGCAGACATTGAATATTGCGCACTACCCAGTCCAGATCACCTCCTGTTAATTGCTGCAGGCGGTCCGGCAGGAGGGTTCGGCGCCATAATTCCACCCTGGCTGGGAACTAAGAGCCAGGCAGTTACCTTGGCTATCGGCTCCTGTGTGGACTGCGACCCCTCAGAGGAAAATTAGGTAAACTGGGCTAGTGCTTATAGCCGCTGCAATAAAAGTGAAGGATAAGTTAAATGGCGATTCGTGTTCTCAATCCAACCAATGAATCTGAAGTAACCATACTGGAACCTGCGCCTAGATTTAAGAGTCTTAAAGGCAAAACTGTCGGACTAATCTCCAACGGAAAGGAAGGAACAGCAGGATTCTTCGCGCATGTGGACAGGCTACTTCGAGAACGCTATCACGTGTCAAAGGTAATCCTGAGAACAAAGTCTAATTACAGCGCTCCAGCCGAGGATGAGATCATCGACGAAGCAAGGAGATGGGATTTAGCCATCAGTGGATTGGGCGACTGAGGAAGTTGTTCATCGTGCAGTTTGCATGACGCAATTAGTAGCGAGCGAGTGGGCACACCTGCAATAGGCGTGATGACATGTAATTTCGTTAGCGCCGCAGAACTCATGGCAAAGGTCTTGGGTATGCCGGGCTATAGTTTCGCTGTGATCGATCACCCAGTTAGCAGCGCAACTGATCAGGAATTGGAGGCCAGAGCATTGCAAACTATGGCGGCTATAGATACGCAGATTCTTCTTTGATTGGTGTTGTAGTTAATTATCCTGTGGCCTGGAAGCAAGCCGACTTTTATTACTAATTTATTCATTACTCTCTATAACGTTGACTTACAAGAGCTTGCCGCGCGCTACAAAAGCCTCATACTTGAAGCGGTATTTTAGTCAACTGAGTAATCTGTTCCTGAAAACACTAATGTATCAAGGTGTATTTCACCAATACTCCTGATTTTGCTCCCGTCGCTTATTTGTATTATGTAATCAACTGCCCAAACGTGTTCTCCAGGTTTTTTACTCCACTCTCCATTACCCACACCTGCCAAAGTGCTCCCATTAGATAGAAAAGCCTGGACAATCCATTTTACTGGCCCCCTCTCCAGATTATCATTCATTTCCATAAGGTCGTTTGGCCCAAATATGAGCGTCCCGTATGCTATCCCCGCAACATCTGATGTCCCTTTCCAATTAGTATGATTGCTTATTTGACCGTTAGCGTCTTGGATATATACATTTGAGACATGCTCTAACGAAAATTTGCCTATTTCATTTCCCATCTCACTTCTCCATATAAATTTGACATTGTTTAAGTCTTCTCCGTTACCCGCTAAGTATTAGCAGCAACAAAAAAGCAGTGTAGGGTTATTGTTGTTGGTAGTTTCGACGTTACCGGGTCTCCAAAATTGAATCCACCACAAAAATTTCGACAGTTCCATCTATGATTCCATCTTGCGACATAGCTTCAGCAGTATCAGATGATTCTAAGATTTCCATAAAAGCATTCAAGTTAGTCGTCTCAAAACATGCTGCAACTTTATTGCCCTCGCCCACCCCATAGTAAGCAATTGTCACCCCTTGTTTTTTAAATAATTCTGAATGTGTCACGAAACCATTTTTCCATCTTTCTATATCTTCAACTTCTGCTCTTGCTACTACTTTAGTCATTTATTTCTCCTTTCTTTAACTGAATAACTTTCGCCTAAAATTCTTTCATTATCTACTATTTTTCTTAACCGGGGTCATCATCTATCAACTAGAGGAAAACCGACTCATGAGCATAACACCAACCATAATCAGGACTCTTAAAGACACATGATGCCAGCCCAGCCCCACTAATTATTGTAGTAATGATTACGAATGTTTCCACTTCTCATCCTCCAAATTAGTTATTAGAAGCTTATTAATAGCTTACTCAAGATAAAGGGTTCTTATGACCAGTGACAATAAATCTGAGCAACTAGCCCAAAGTTGCCGAACAAAATATAAGTGCTGCGGCCTCAAACAGTTCCGCAGATGTTGAGCGAAAGCCTTCTGCTAAATAATTAGCCCAAATAGAAAAGTGAAAGAGATTGCCAAAGCGACTTTTAAGAAAGCTCGTGCTTCCAAATCAGACAAGAGTGAGTCTAAGTTGGTGTCAATAATGGTTTGTGTATCTGTATAAGCAGAGACACAAATAACGTTTATGAGTAGATGTATCGTAATGACGTTTAGCCAACCGATTGTCTAAATCTTTCTATAACCTCAAGAGGATTAAATTCTTGGATACTATTGGCTTGGGTTCTATGGGGGCTAATTGCAGCTGGAGCGCTGCGATAAAACTGGGATATGAATTAGTTAGTTTTCAGAATCTGCGAAAGGATTCCACTAAAGCCTAGTCACAAACGAAAACATTACTTGATCGCTCTGGTAGTCCCCTTGAGTATTTCCAAAATCTATCTGAAGAGTATATTTTTCCGAAAGCCTGTAACCTACTCCCAAAGAATATAAATTAGACTCCCAACTAATATCATTAGTATTTCTATGCCGGTATGAGGTGTCTAAATAAATTTTTGCCGTTAAATCATATTTAGTTCCAACAGTAGCGGTGTAGTAAGAAACGCTAGACTTCGACGAATAATATTCGCGAGCACCTTTGGAAAAAAATATATAGGGCGAGAAATTAGAGCTTAAAGCTACAGGAGAATAACCAACAATTGCTTCGTACCTCGCCTCTCCAGGGATATCTTGGAAGCTTATATCTCCAAACATTGCTACGCCACCAATGGTCACGCCATTATCAAACCTGTATAGGCTTTTGATCGCGCCAAGATCAACATTAAACCTATTATTTATTCTTTCTACTCCTACTGCAGGACCAAATGTCAATGCTCCAGAGTATGCTTTTGTTGACGCAACCATACAAAGAGCACACAAAAATATCTTTTTCACGTTGCCGTCGCCCCATATTTCTACCCAACGGTAGACCAGCCTAAAATGTCATATGCTGTTCCAATTTCTGCATAACCGTGCACCGCAAGCATACAACTGGTGAACAAGATACCTAGAAAGGGAGTGATAAGTTTATTATCAACAGATTGGCCAACAATGCCGGTAGGAGCATCATCGCATTAAACGCATAGTGGTCTAAAAATCGTTAGCTATTCTGAAACACCTTTATTGGTGCTTTCCGATCTTTGTTGAAGCTTGTCATCAATCTTCATCCCTATATACACTACTAAAATAGAAAATAGAGCAAAACCGGTACTCCCAATAACATCCATGACTACCCCCCCTAGATTTGGTTACTGACTGTATCGGCCGAATACAAGATCTATTACTAATTTTTCCAGGTTTTTACTTATTATCTGATTAATTTCACTCCGCAAATTAATCAGTGCTCTCGGCATTAACAACTGGCTTATGTCAGGATTTGTGGCTGACAAATAGATAGCCATTTATCTAATTTGTTGCGTACCAATAATTATTTTGGTTTATTAATGTTTGAAACCGGTATGACTCGGCAAAAGAAAAAAGAAATTAGACTTTAGAAGATGCCACTCTTCGAATTATCAGTAATGTTCGAGGTTATTTGATCTGAATTGCCCTTCCTTTTTTGAAAACATGAGGCAATCAAAATAGATTACATTAAAAATGGAAGAGTTTGGGAATGTATAAAATAGATATGGAAATTTATTTAAAGGCTAACAGTCTGCCAGTGACAACATGGAATTAATAGTCTGGTAGCTGGTTGTTGCTTTTTAAGGGATAGCATCTCAATAGCCCTTTAAATCGTAAGTCGCGGCAATTTTTTCGATTGCAACCAAATAGGCTGCCATCCGAAAATCAGTAACATTTTCTTTTTCATGCAAAATAGTGCGCATTTCCTGCAAAGCTCCACGCATAGAATCATCAAGGCCAGATCGCACCAATTCAAGTTCTCCAGCGCCTTGCCTAAATTTTTTTCTAAAGCTTGATGAAATATCCCACTTGTCACCCAGAACTTCAGAAACGGACTCAAGTTCTCTAATAATCAGTTCGTTTCTCGCTTGCTGCTCTCTTCTCTGCATCCGACCAAAACGCATATGGCTGAGATTTTTTACCCACTCAAAATACGAAACGATGACTCCACCTGCATTTACATACATATCAGGAATAATAGTGCACCCTTTCTCTCTTAAGATTTCATCAGCTTGGGCTGTAATAGGTCCATTCGCCGCTTCTACAATCAGCGGTGCTATCACCCTTGGAGCATTTTCAGAATGAATTACTCCTTCAGAGGCTGCTGGAACAAGAATGTCACACTCTTGTTCAAGAACTGCAGCACCTGCTTCTATAAAGGTTGCATTAGGAAAGCCAGCGACTCCGCCATTTTCTTTTATCCAACACTTAAGAGCGTCTGCATCTAGACCATCATCTGAATAAACAGCCCCATCCCTTTCTATAACACCTATGATAATTACCCCATCTTCTTCGCTGAGAAACTTTGCAACGTGATAACCGACATTGCCTAAACCTTGAACAATAATTCGCTTGCCCTCTAATGTGCCAGATAAACTTGCCTCACCGACATCATTAGGATCACGAAAAAACTCGCGCAGCGCATACTGCACGCCTCGACCGGTTGCCTCAATACGGCCAGCAATCCCACCAATGTTGATCGGCTTACCAGTCACGCATGCTTTTGCGTCAATATCTGTTGTATTTATTTGCGAATACTGATCAGCAATCCAAGCCATTTCACGCTCTCCGGTACCCATATCAGGTGCGGGCACATTTTGGCTTGGGTGAATTAGATCCCTTTTTATAAGCTCAGATGCAAATCGGCGTGTAATCAACTCCAGTTCATATTCGTCGAATTCGCTCGGGTTAATGCACAAACCACCCTTGGAACCCCCAAAAGGAACATCAACCAGTGCACACTTATAAGTCATCAGCGCAGCAAGCGCCTCCACCTCATCCTGATTGACGGAACTCGAATATCTAATACCCCCTTTTACTGGCTCCATGTGGTCTGAATGTACTGCTCTGTAGCCAGTAAAAGTTTGTATTCTGCCCCCCAACTGAACACCAAACTTTGTTGTGTAGGTTGCATTACAAATTCTAATTTTTTCACTTAGCCCGGGGGGCAAATCAATCAGACCAGCTGCTCGGTTGTACATAATGTCAACGCTTTCGCGAAAGCTCGTTCTATCTAAAGATGTCATATCTGTTCCCTGAAAATTTGTAAAACCTGCTAAGTTAATATTCGGACTTGATCGATAATTCGGCAGTCAGGTCATGCACGCAGATCTTTCTAACTATGTGTCGTATAGAGCTATTTGCTCTCAAAGAGCGGGGACCTCTATTTGGGTCTCCTAATCAGCCTAATCAAATGGATTACTTCTATGCTCTCACTACCCGAATCAACGGCAATTCACCTGATTAACATCATCTACCAATAATGAAAGTCATGCATCAGAATAGACCAACTATCCATTCCTCTTCTATTATTCATTCAGGTCTAATAATTTATTGTTTGTAGGCTTCGACTGTTCAGTCTGTAAAGCCCGTGGTAGATTACGCACCTCATTTTTTTTCATCATGGACTCTTTAATACACCATGGATTCCTACAAAATCGCAATATTAGATGGCGATGGCATTGGGCCCGAGATTATGTACGAAGCGACTAAGATCTTGGATCTGGTCGCTGAACGTAATCAAGTTAATTTTGAATTATTACCTGCACCTTTTGGAGCTTCAGCCTATTTCTCGCATGGCCATTCGTTTCCCAAAGAATCAAAGGATATTTGTGATCAGGCAGATGCAATTCTGAAGGGGCCAATTGGGCTCAGTCATGAAGAATCAAAGAAGATTCCAGTGGATATGCAGCCTGAACGAGGGGCATTGTTACCATTGAGGCGCCGATACAATACTTTTGCTAATTTCAGGCCAGTCTTCTTACCAAAAGAACTTGCCCATTTCTCTCCATTAAAGCCTGAGATCATTGGCGATGGAATCGATTTTATTATAATTCGCGAATTGGTAGGTGGTTTGTATTTTGGTAATAAAGAAACTGGCATTAATGAAGATGGAAAGCGCTTTGTAAATGAAAGCCTTGAATACGATGAAGATCAAATTAAGCGAATCGCTAAAGTAGCGCTTGATACAGCCCAGAAGCGTAAGAAAGTTCTACACAATATTCATAAAAGCAATGTGCTGAAATCCAGCGTGCTGTGGAATGAAGTAATAGAAGAAGTTGCAGTAGATTATCCCGACGTGGAAATTATTCACATTCTGGTGGATGCCGCTGCGACCTATTTATGTCTTAATCCAGGTCAATTCGATGTTATGGTTATGGAAAACATGTTTGGCGATATTCTTTCCGATCAGGGTGGTGGCATTCTCGGCTCATTGGGACTTATGCCATCAGCCTGCATAGGTCCCAAGAAAGCTTATTATGAACCATCCCATGGTTCGGCCCCTGATATTGCCGGTCAAAGCATTGCTAATCCCTATTCTATGATTGGTTCCGTAGCGATGATGCTCGAGATGAGCTTCAACATGGAAGATGAAGCAAAGAATGTCTGGCATGCGATGCAAAGTGTCTTTGCCCAGGGCTATTCCACTCCTGATCTTTCCAAGCCAGGTGCCGATGCCAAAATGATTAGTACTGATGGGTTTGGTGATTTAGTAGCTGAGGAATTAGTTAAACAGTAGCCCGGCCGGCTTTTGCGTGCAGCATGACGTTAATCATACGCAGCGTAGCTTTTACTGCAGCCAATACCTGGTTGGAATCAACACCTCGGGTTTTAAATTCCTGATCATCCGTTTGCCAGGTAATAATACATTCCGTTAGTGCGTCAGTTTTACCGCCACGAGGAATATGTACTTCATAGTCTGCCAAAAGTGGCATGACAAAATTTTTCTCACTTAAGATTTTTTCGATAGCGTCCATGAACGCATCGAAACCACCGTTACCTGCTCCCGAACTCTGATATTCATGACCGTCGATAGTTACCAGTACAGATGCTGTGCTATCAACATCAAGACCAGTATTGATCTGACAGTTATGCAGCTCAATGTGCTGATACTCTTTGCTTTCCATTATATCCGCAATAATAAATGGCAAATCTTCTGCAGTAATTACATGTTTAGAATCACCTAGGGCAACAACCCGCTCTAAGACTTTCGCTTGATCTTCAGGTGACAGCGATATACCCAGCTCTTCCAAATTATTTGCAATCGAGGCCTTACCACTCATCTTGCCGAGAGCGTATTTGCGTTTACGGGCAAATCTTTCAGGACTCAATCTGGAAACATAGAGATTGCCTTTGAGGTCCCCATCGGCGTGAATACCTGCTGTTTGGGTAAACACATCGGCTCCAACCACAGGCGTATTAGCAGCGATCCATTTGCCGGAAAAATTTTCCACCATGCGACTAAGCACAGTGATGCGACTTTCATCGATAGAAATCTCGAATCCGAGCTTGTCTCTAACCATGACTGCAACCTCTGCAAGGGAAGCATTCCCCGCTCGCTCACCAAGGCAGTTGATGGTGCAGTGAATATTGTTTATGCCAGCATTAATCGCCGCATAAACATTTGCAGTTGCTAGTCCATAATCGTTGTGAGGGTGAAAATCAAATTCGACCTCTGGAAATTGTTGTTGCATTTCAGTTAGCGCATCAAAAACTTCATTTGGTGCAAACAAACCGAGAGTGTCAGGTAATAAATAGTGGTTAATGCCCAGGTGCTGAGTACCTGATATTAATCCGAAAACATAGTCCTTACTGTTTTGATAACCGCTCGACCAATCTTCCAAGTAAATATTCACGCTCAAACCTTGCTCCCGCGCGTACTCAACGGTCCGAGTTATATCATCAATATGACTTTCCAGATCTTTGCCCAGTTGTTCCCGACAATGCTTTTCACTTCCTTTTGCTAGAAGATTAAGCACTTTGCCACCTGCACTAGTGATCCAGTCGACACTGCGCTTGTAATCGACAAAGCCAAGCACTTCCACACAATCGTCGAGACCCTCACTGGCTGCCCATTCACAAATCCGAGCGACCGCTTCCTTTTCACCTTCTGACACACAGGCAGATGCCACTTCGATGCGGTCTACTTTTAGAGACTGCAACAGAGCACGAGCTATATTCACCTTTTCGTTTACCGAAAAGGATACGCCCTGGGTCTGCTCGCCATCACGCAAGGTGGTATCCATCAAGCGGATATGACGGTTACTGTCAGAATCGTTCATCTTTATCCTAAATCTTATCGGTTTATTCCTGCTTCTCCCCATCCTATTAGCATTGAGGTCGAAGGGGCTCGGATTCTAGCAAAAACTATCGCCCGCAAGAAGCCGATTTTCCTGCGTTTCTATACGTTGACCTCTTCGATCATCGTTATATACTGCGCGCTGCATTACAGAATTGGACCCTCGGGGAAAGCTATGACGATAGAGATTTGTGTGCCGAAGGAAGTTCGTGAAGACGAACAACGGGTTGCATTAGTACCAGAAGTTGTCAATCGACTGGCTAAAGATGGAATTAATGTGAGTATAGAATCAGGTGCTGGAGAATTAGTTGGTTATACAGATGCCGACTATGGAAACGCGACTGTAGTATCAAGCTCCAGAGAATTACTTGGTAAAGCCGATATTACCCTAACCGTAAATCCAGCTACTTCGGAACAGATCGAGCAATTAAAAGAAGGGTCCATCCTTATCGGGTTTTTAAATCCTCACTCTGATTTGGATCGCTTCAAACAGCTTGCTACTAAAAATATTAGTGCGTTTTCAGTTGAATTAATTCCCCGTATATCCCGCGCCCAAGCCATGGACGCCCTGTCGTCCCAGGCATCGATTGCTGGATATAAAGCTGTGCTGCTAGGCAGTAATATTCTCGGTAAGTTTCTTCCCATGTTAACTACTGCTGCGGGAACCATTCGCCCTTCAAAATGTTTGGTGATTGGTGCTGGCGTTGCCGGACTGCAAGCCATCGCTACCGCAAGAAGGCTAGGCGCCATTGTAGAAGGTTACGATGTTAGAGCAGCGGTAAAAGAACAAGTGGAATCGCTCGGCGCTAAGTTTGTTGATATCGAAATCAAAGCAGAAGGAGAAGGTGGTTACGCAAGAGAATTAACTGAAGAAGAGAAACAACAACAACAGGAAATTCTAGCGAAACATGTAGGCGCTGCGGATCTTATCGTTAGCACCGCAGCCATTCCTGGCAGGGCATCTCCACGCATTATTAGTACTGCTATGGTAGAAGGAATGCGCGGCGGATCCGTAATCGTCGATCTGGCGGCTGAAGGCGGCGGAAACTGCGAACTGACAAAGGTCGATGAAACAGTTTTACATAAAGGCGTAAAAATTTACGGGCCGGTAAATGTTCCGAGCATGGTTGGTAATCACGCCAGTGAACTCTATGCCAAAAACCTACAAAACTTTCTCAAGCTATTGATTCAGGAAGGTGAAATCAATGTTGATCTTGAAGATGAGATTATCAACGATAGCCTGATTACTCATGGCGGCCAAATTCATCATGCTGGAATAAAAGAACAATTAGAAGGAGCTTTATCATGATTGAAGGTCTCGCTGCTTTATACATTTTTATGCTCGCGGGTTTCACTGGTTATGAAATTATTAGTCGAGTGCCGGTTATCTTGCATACGCCTCTAATGTCAGGATCAAACTTCGTCCATGGAATCGTACTAGTAGGTGCAATGATTGCGTTAGGAATAGCTGAAACTTCCATAGAACAATTCATTGGTTTTATCGCCGTGCTACTTGGAGCAGGAAACGCAGTAGGCGGCTACGTGGTAACGGAACGCATGCTGGAAATGTTTAAATCCAGTGATAAAGGAAGCGAGGGTTAAGACATGGAAACAATAATCCAGGCTTCATACTTCATAGTTGCTGTCATTTTTATTGTCGGCCTGAAACAAATGAGCTCTCCGGTTACTGCACGGCGGGGAATATTATGGGCTGGCACTGCCATGGTTATCGCTACGCTGGTAACCTTCCTAGACCCACAGATTATAGATAGCGATCAGGCTGCAACAAACGTTGGCTTAATTATTCTCGCCATAGCAATTGGTGGTGGTTATGCCTGGTGGAGCGGTAAGCGCGTGGCCATGACCGATATGCCGCAAATGATTGCCATGTACAACGGCATGGGTGGAGGAGCTGCCGCAACAATCGCAGCTGTTGAAATGTTGAAAGCTTCGAGAGAGGCAGCCTTGGATCCAACCGAGGCAACAACGATTGCCGATGCCTTAAATCCAGATGTGGCAGTTCTTGCAATTCTCGGCGCAATTATCGGAACTATTTCGTTCAGCGGCAGTATTATCGCCTGGGCCAAACTGGATGGCCGCTTAAATCGCTCAAAGCTTTTACCGGGCCAACATTTTATTAATGCAATTCTTGCCATAGTTACCGTTGGCTTTGCTATTTCAATCTATTTCACTGGTGGTGATCTAACGCCAATAATCGTTTTCTTCTCCTTAGCATTGGTGCTCGGAATCTTCATTACCATCCCAGTTGGTGGCGCCGATATGCCAGTAATCATTTCGCTGTTCAATGCTTTAACTGGATTAGCAGTTGGATTCGAAGGATATGTATTAGGTAACGCTGCAATGATCATTGCCGGTATTGTTGTTGGTTCCCCGGATCGTTGCTCACCCATCTAATGGCTGTTGCTATGAATCGTTCGGTAGCAAACGTATTCTTTGCCGGCGTTGGTACCGATAGTGGAGCGACCGGGGAAGGAATCCAGGGAGAAATGAAAGAAATCCAGGCCCAGGATGCCGGAATACTGATGGCCTTTGCCAATCAGGTGGTCATTATTCCCGGATACGGCATGGCGGTAGCGCAAGCCCAACACAAGATATGGGAATTGACTCAATTACTGAACGACAAAGGCGTCTCTGTTAAATTTGCCATTCACCCAGTTGCGGGAAGAATGCCTGGACACATGAATGTGCTATTGGCGGAAGCCGGTGTTCCTTACGATATGATTTACGACATGGAAGACATCAATGCTAATTTCAAGACCACTACAGTTGCTTTGGTAATAGGTGCAAACGATGTGGTGAACCCATCGGCCAAGACTGACAC
Source organism: Pseudohongiellaceae bacterium (assembly GCA_045565735.1). Classification (GTDB taxonomy): domain Bacteria; phylum Pseudomonadota; class Gammaproteobacteria; order Pseudomonadales; family Pseudohongiellaceae; genus UBA9145. The sequence goes on along the minus strand of JBJLER010000023.1, from coordinate 75,336 downwards.
TAACAGCCCCTTGTATGGCATGCCGATCCTGGATGCGGTTGATTCCGATAATGTTATCGTGATTAAGCGTGGTCGCGGCGCTGGATTCTCAGGTGTTGAGAATCCATTGTTCTTTGCAGACAACACCAAGATGTTGTTTGGTGACGGCCAAAAAGCTGCGAACGAGTTGATCCAAGCAGTCAAAGAGCTAGGTTAACTATTGAGTGAGCCAGAAGTATTAGAAGAACGAAACTTTCCTCGCGCCGGTTTGTTCCGGCGCTTTGCAGCCCTTCTTTACGATATGTTCCTGATAGCAGCGATCTGGATGCTACTAGGATTCATATTTCAACAAATTTTTGGAATAGAAAACCAGGTTATCGATGGCCGCGTTATGACCGATCCAGTTGCGGACAATCTGTTATTCATTCTAATGGTTCTTAGTTGTTTTACTTTTTACAGCTGGTTCTGGATGCGCAGTGGACAAACTCTTGGCATGTTGGCTTGGCGTATCAGAGTTAAGTCAATCGAAGAAGGAAAGATCAATTTTACCCAAGCACTAGTTCGGTTCCTGGCGGCATGGCCTGCATTCCTCATGCTGGGTTTAGGATATTTGTGGATTTTTTTTGATGATCAAGGCGATGCTGTGCATGATAAGTTATCTTATAGCAAAGTTATTGTGCTGCCGAAGTCTTATAGCCCGTTTAATTCCTAATTTAAAATTAGTCCGCATATTCTAGCAGTCGCTACAAATAAATACTTGTTCCTGTACCTTGTGCGAATAGCATTGTGCAAACAATGCTAGCGAATTTTACGCAAAAGAAAAAATCCGAGGAATGCGCACAGCACTATAGGAGCTAATACTGCTAATAGTGGGTTAAAACCATATAGAAGACTCGCTGGTTCCATCATGCGTTGTAAAATAGTGAATACCAGCCCAATTCCCAGCGCGACAAATACTCTTGCGCCCATCGTTGCTTCGCGCAATGGGCCGAATACAAATGAAATTGCGAGAACCACCAAGGCTAATGTTGAAATTGGTTGCAGGAGTTTCTTCCAAAACGCCAAGTAGTAGGTGTCACTATCCAATCCTTCCTCTTTAAAATATTCGGCAAACTGATAAAGGCCAGATATTGATTGTTCATCTGGTTCTACCAATAAAACACTGAGTAGCTCTGGCGACAATTCAACCTGCCAATCTTCTTGCAAAAGGTTTCGGGTAATAACTGCACCAGCACTAAATAAACTTTCTTCCACATTGTTTAACTGCCAATAACTATCGCTTTCCTGATCAATGTAGCTAGCAGACCCGGCGAAGCTTGCTGAAAGTATTTGTAGGTTGTCGTCTATTTTATAACGACTTACACCAAACAACTCCCGACCGCCTGGAGCAATGGCATTGATGTGAATAAAATTATCACCTATCCGCTGCCAAGTTCCCTGATCGGAGTTTATTGAAGCGGTGCCACTCCGTTGGATCGCCTTGTTAGATTGTGCGAGCTGTTCTAATGGCGGCGAAATGTATTCTCCAAGCAACAAGCTCAAAACCATGACAAAAAATGTTGGCTTCAATACGGCAAATACAATGCGTGAGACCCTTACGCCCGCAGACTGCATAATAACCAGCTCGTTATTCGATGCGAGCACGCCAAGACCAATTAATGCACCACCCAATGCAGCAAACGGAAGCAATTCATAAATACTGGTAGGCATAGTGAACAAAACGAAAGTGGTAGCATTTGCTATGGTGTAGTTTTCATCAGTATCTGCAATCTGATCCAGCAAGCTAAAGATAAGATCCAACATCCCAATTAACGCGATTACTACTAACATGGATAGCAACACAGTGTTGCGAATATGGCGATCCAGTTGATTCATCTTGTCCGCCCCAACGACAAGTAACGACTTAAATCAGGGTATCGGAATAGCAATATGCCTACAGTAATAAACAGAGCATGTACCCACCACATTCCGACCGCAGCGTTTAATTCACCTTCAGCTACCATGTCTCGAGTTAATTGAAGAAGCAAAAAATAAGTAGCATAAATAATCGCTGCTGAAATTAGCTTGCTGTATCTACCCTGACGGGGATCAACCTGACTCATTGGAACTGCTATAAGGGTAATTGCGGGTATTAAAAGAATTATTGAAAGACGCCATTGAAACTCCGCTTGATGTTCCGCCTGATTCGAACCAATAAGTTCCATGGTCGCCAAAGACTCTTCTTCAAGTATTTCTTCGAACTCTGTTGATTCAGGCAAAAGAATTAACTGAGCGTCAAACTGCGCGATGGAAAAATCTCCCTGCCCTGGTGTTCCATCATACTGATAGACATTTTCCAAGCGCATAAAGCGTGCACCAGTTTGAGCGTCGACAATCGGTCTTGCATTTTCTGCGAGTAAAATTCGCGGTGGTGCAGTTTCAGATTCAGTGTCGGACTGATCGTCCTGCCGAGATTCTGTGCTTAATGCAACAAAGACATTGCCTAACTGACGACCAACTTCGGGTACAATGTTTGCCCGTTCAGCATAGGTAATCCGACCGCCATCGCTAAAGGATTGAAACTGCCCGGCAACGATTAAATCTATTTCCGTTAATTGTTCTTGATTCTGTTTAAGCTGTTCGGTGTTGCGTGCTCCCCATGGAGCAATACTCAAGCTTATGGTCGCCATGAAAATAATTACTGCTATAGAAGTCAGAAATGTTAAAGCGAGTAAGCGACGCTGACTAAATCCAGATCCCAACAATACCACCATTTCATTTTCTGCATACATACGACCATAGACCAGAAGTATGCCGAGGAAAAATGCTAAGGGGACGATCACTAGAAAGAAGTCCGGCAGGCGATAAAACATCAGTAACAGTAATACATCTGATGCCAGTTCTCCGGCTACTGCTTGACCCAGATATTGGATAAAACGGCTGGTCAAGCCTACTACTAGCAGGATTAGGGTAACCGCGGTCATTACCTGGAGGATTTGTTTGCTGAGATAGCGAAAGATAATCAATGAAATCGGCACCTTGAGTACTGCTCAACAGCAGTCTACTCGAATAAGTGCATAAAAGTCAGCTAGTTAGGAAACGTGAAGCTAGGATTAAGCGACCTGAATTTCCGGTTGGCCCAGCATACTCTTGAAGGCAATAGGCACATGAGATAGCTCATGCTGGTCGAAATCGAAGAACACCACACCAATCTTGGCGTTGCACACTACTGAATCCAATGCGCTATTTGTCACTTGCATGCCAATGTCGAATCCATAGCGGTTGAATTTGCTTACACCCACATCGATTATGAGACGGTCATTGGCGAAAGATTCGGAACGATAGTCGACTGCCAGGTCTGTAACCACCATACCCAGCCCGAAAATATTGGATTCGGCAAAACCGAGACTAGCAAGAAACTGAAGGCGAGCTTCATGGAGAATATTAACCATGGAAACATTGTCGAGATGTTTGGCGTAGTTAACGTCACTAAGCCCTACGGTGCGCCCCATACTGAACAAAAATTGATCAGGCATGGCTACTTTTGTGCGTGGCATCCCAACTCCTTAAACTGGACGATACTGTCTCCACTGCTATGACAGCCAAATTTTTAATAGGTTCAATAGAATTGTGGCCAAGGAATCACGCGCTTCTTACTAGAACTTTCGTATTTTCCGAGTCACTTTTGTTCATTTTATGAGCGCTATTGCTTAACTAATTGAATAACTTTAGGATTACGGCTCTTAAAAATTCCTGTCCAAATTTTCTCGATAGTTAGGAGAAAAATCACCTATGAGGTATTCAATAAAAGCGGGCTCTCCGGAGAAAGTTAACGTCGACTGCCTAGTAGTGGCCATCTGGAATAAGGGCACTTTGTCTGACGAGGCCAAGCAGATCGACATCGCGGCAAGCAAAACAATAAGCAAAATCCTGAAATCCGGAGATTTCATTGGAAAGCTGGGTGAGACTCAGCTTATTCACAATCCCGCAGGCATTTCTGCAAAAAGAGTTTTGCTAGTAGGAGCAGGTGATAAAAAAAAGCTGAGCGGCAAAGCCGTCGCAAAACTAATGAGCTCAGCACTTAAAGTCATACGTGCATCACAAGCCAGCTCAGTGCATTTCGCCTTCAACAACATCACCATTAGCGATCGAGACGGAAACTGGTTGGCCGCTCGAGTATCTCAGGAAACAGAAATCGCTAACTATCGATACGATACAACCAAAAGCAAGAAAGCCAAGGCTTACGCTACACAATCAGTTTCTCTGTCTTCCCTTTCAGGCGCAAGAAGGAAAAATTTAGAAGTTTCACTAAAGCGCGGAAAAGCCATTGGTAGGGCAGTGAATCGCGCGCGAGAACTCGGTAATTTACCAGGCAATATCTGCACGCCAACTTATCTCGCACAACAAGCCACTTTATTGGCCGATCGCAATCGATCCATCACTACTCAAATTCTTAGCGAAAAGCAAATGGCGCGGCTAGGCATGGGATCACTGCTGTCCGTTGGACATGGTTCGGCAGAAGAATCTAAATTAATCATTATTCGTCACAAGGGCGCTAAAGCGGATAGTAAACCTTTCGCTATCGTCGGCAAGGGAATTACTTTTGACACCGGTGGCATAAGCCTGAAATCTGGCGCCGCCATGGATGAAATGAAATTTGATATGTGTGGCGCCGCCAGTGTAGTTGCCACCATGGGCGCTGTCGCAGATTTAAAGCTGCCAATCAATATTGTAGGTGTAGTGGCTGCAGCTGAAAACATGCCCAGCGATCGCGCCACCAAACCCGGCGACATCGTGACCAGTATGTCAGGTAAAACTATTGAGATATTGAACACTGACGCCGAAGGAAGATTAGTTCTCTGCGATGCCCTTACCTACGTAGAAAAATTTAAACCCCGCAGCATAATCGACATTGCGACCTTAACAGGTGCTGCAGTGGCAACTTTTGGTTCCCATGTAAACGCCTTGCTGAGCAACAACGATGAACTTGCAGATATACTCATCGATTGTGGTGAAGAAGTATTGGATAGAGCTTGGCAACTGCCACTGTGGGACGAGTACCAAAGCATGTTGAATAGCAATTTTGCCGATATCGCCAATATTGGTGGTCCCAGAGCTGGAACCATAACTGCTGCCTGTTTTCTGTCGCGATTTACCGAAAAACAGAAATGGGCGCATCTGGATATAGCGGGTTCAGCCTGGCATTCAGGTGCACAAAAAGGTGCGACTGGCAGGCCAGTGTCCTTGCTTGTAGAGTATTTAAGTCGGCAAAAAGCCTAATTTAAAGTCGCCCGCGACTCGTGACTCAAATCAGTTTTTATTCTCTCGCTAAAGGCAACGATGATACGCGTTTACAAGTCGCATGCCGACTAGCTGAAAAAGCCTTTTCACTAGGACACAAAATCTTTATCCAGGTGGAAGATCCGCAGCAAAAGCGTAGATTAGACAATCTTCTTTGGCATTTTAAAGCCAGCAGTTTTGTTCCCCATGGAATCAATGATGACGGTTCTGAACCAGCAGAAATTGGCCTTTCCGTGGGCCCATCGCATCAGGATGTTCTAATCAATCTCTCATCAAAACATTGTGAGCAGTATGAACAATTCAATCGTATCAATGAAATAGTCGGTCCAGATCAAGAAAGCCTCGCCAGCGGTCGTCAGAGTTATCGCTATTATCACTCTCAAGGTTTCAAGCCAGAGACCCATAAAATATAAGGAACAGGCTCGTATCATCAGCATTGCAAGCCGCCATCATGTATACTTGCGCCTTTTTTGAAAGCGCCCTTACGGCAGCAAATGGATAAGACTTATCAACCACAGGAATTAGAAGATCGCTGGTATAAAACCTGGGAAGAGCGAGGTTATTTTGCACCCCAGGGAGAAGGTGCTCCTTACTCTATCGTTATTCCACCGCCGAATGTCACTGGACGTTTGCATATGGGTCATGGCTTTCAGCACGCTATTATGGATGCCCTTACTCGCTATCATCGTATGCTAGGTCGATCTGCTTTGTGGCAAGTTGGCACTGATCATGCCGGTATCGCCACCCAGATGGTTGTAGAGCGCCAGTTAAATGCCGCGGGTTCCAGTCGCGCAGAAATCGGTCGCGATGCGTTCGTCGAAAAAGTTTGGGATTGGAAAGAAGAATCGGGTGGTATTATTACCCAACAACTGAGGCGCATAGGATCCTCAGTAGATTGGTCGCGAGAACGATTTACAATGGATAAAAACCTTTCCGCAGTCGTGGAAAAAGTTTTTATTGATTTGTTTGATGAAGGGCTTATTTATCGCGGTAATCGCTTAGTCAATTGGGATCCAGATTTACACACTGCTATTTCTGACCTGGAAGTAATATCCGAAGAAGAAGACGGCTCCCTCTGGCATTTTCGCTATCCATTAGCAGATGGAGCAGCAACTGCTAATGGCGAGTGTTACATCTCCATCGCTACAACGAGACCTGAAACCATGTTGGGCGATACAGCGGTAGCAGTGCATCCAGATGACGAACGATATACCGACTTGATCGGCAAACATGTCGATCTGCCCCTATGTAATCGCCGTATAGAAATCATTGCCGATGAGTATGTCGATCCGGAATTCGGTACAGGTTGTGTAAAGATCACACCCGCCCATGATTTCAATGACTATGAAATAGGTAAACGCCACGATCTGGAAATGATTAATGTGCTTACCGATAGCGCGACCATCAATGAAAATGGAGCGGAAGCCTATCAAGGTATGGATCGCTTCGACGCCCGCAAGCAAATCGTTATGGACATCGAAGAGCTTGGCCTGTTAGAAAAAATCGAACCACACAAATTAAAAGTTCCACGCGGCGATCGGAGCGGTGTAGTTATCGAGCCTTACTTAACTCACCAGTGGTATGTTGCTATTCAGACAATTGCCGACCCGGCGATTAAAGCCGTAGAAGATGGCGACATTGAATTTGTACCAAAGAATTGGGAAAACACTTACTTCGCCTGGATGCGAAATATTCAGGACTGGTGCATCAGCCGACAACTCTGGTGGGGTCATCGTATACCTGCCTGGTATGACAATGACGACAATGTCTACTCTGCAATTGACGAAGCCGGGGTAAGGCAAAAATATAATCTTGGGCCGGATGTAGAACTGCGTCAGGACGAAGACGTTCTCGACACCTGGTTCTCTTCCGCCTTATGGACATTCTCCACATTAGGTTGGCCCAGCGATCGCGAATACTTCGACAGGTTTCATCCAACCGACGTCTTAGTTACCGGATTCGATATTATCTTTTTCTGGGTTGCTCGCATGATCATGATGACTCTTAAGTTCACTGGCGAAATTCCTTTCAAGAAAGTGTATATCACTGGACTAGTTCGAGATGAACATGGGCAGAAAATGTCCAAGTCCAAGGGAAACATTCTGGATCCTATCGATTTAATTGACGGCATATCTCTTGATGAACTTGTCAGCAAGCGAACTACCGACATGATGCAACCGCAACTCATGCAGCAGATCGAAAAACACACTCGCGAGTCTTTTCCAGAAGGTATTCCCGGTTATGGCACCGATGCATTACGGTTTACTTTTTATTCCTTAGCTTCCACCGGCAGGGATATCAAGTTCGACATCGGACGCATGGAAGGATTTAGAAATTTCTGCAACAAAATCTGGAATGCCGCCCGCTACGTAATGATGAACTCGGAAGGTAAAACCGTTCCAGAGTCTTTGTCCCTAGAGCACTGTTCTGTAGCCGATCGTTGGATCATGAGTCGATTCGAAAACGCAGCCAAGGCGATTGAAGAATCAATGCAACACTATCGTTTCGATTTAGCATCGCAAACACTGCACGAATTTATTTGGAATGAATACTGCGACTGGTACGTGGAATTATCTAAGCCAGTGTTGTGGGATGAAAAAGCAAACTCTGAAGGAGCCCAGGCTACCCGTTGGGTACTTCTTTCCATTCTTGAACAGAGTTTAAGACTACTACACCCATTTATGCCGTTTATTACCGAGGAAGTCTGGCAAAAAGTTGCACCGCTGCTAGGCAAAAATGGCGACAGCATCATGATAGAAACCTATCCGCTATTTGACCAGAGCAAGCTCGATAGCGAAGCCGAAGAACATATCGAATGGATCAAGGGCGTCGTCGTCGCCATCAGAAACATCCGCGGTGAAATGGATGTTCCTCCAGCAAAATCCATTAATGTGATCCTGCGAAATGGCGCTTCAGCCGATCAAGGCAAACTACAAGAATACCGCCCTTATTTACAGAAACTCGCCAAGCTGGAAAGCATTTCATGGCTAGCTCCAGACGATGAAGTGCCAGCTGCAGCCACCGGCCTCTATCAAGAGCTAGAAATTCTTGTCCCACTCGCAGGGATTATTGATGTAGAGGCCGAACGGGCTCGCTTATCGAAAGAAATTGCCAAGCTAGAAGGCGCGCTGAAATCTGTTACAGGCAAACTTAGTAATGCAAAATTTGTTGACAATGCTCCAGACGCAGTCGTTGCAAAAGAACGCGAAAAGCAAGAACAAATAACTCAGGCATTGCAATCCTTACAAGCCAAACAAGATCAATTAAAAGCGCTTTAAATACTTGGAAAACTCAATGTTATTCAGAGTTTCTCAAACAACCATAATCGTTACCGGTACTTGCTAAGCGGCCCTATTACTGCACGCATCAAGCCTGGAACCTTTAGATACATTCTTTGACGATTTCATATTCTATCCGTTGCTTTTTGGTTCTCTGTTTGCAATCTATGGTTACGTTCAGCCAGTTAATCCGAAGCAAATTGACCAAAAAATTGGAATTAGTTGAGCAATCTATAACTGATATATTACTTAAACCTCTCGCGATTATTCCAATTTTAGTCTCTATAGAAGTGATGGGAGTCGCCCAGAATTCAGGTGATTACTCTGGAGTCGAATAGTGGATTACTGTGAGGGAGTATTGCTTTGCGTCGAACTCGGCAGCTTTTTCAAATTGAAAAAGCTTGCAGAGGGAAAAAGCAAAATATGGTTTTCTAATTGCGCAGTTCTTTGGGCATTGAGAAAACTATGTTTTCTTCAACACCTTCTAATTCTTGCGGCTCGATATGGCCAATCTCCTGAAGATGTTTTACTACCTGTTGCACCAAAACTTCCGGTGCCGATGCTCCCGCCGTAATGCCAAAACGTAACTTGCCATTAAACCAGGCTGGCTCGATATCATCGACGCTGTCAATTAGATAAGAATCACAGCCAAGTCTTTCTGCTAACTCTTTCAGACGATTCGAGTTAGAACTATTAGGTGAACCAACCACCAAAAGCAAATCGCATTCCAACGCTAATTGCTTAACCGCGTCTTGCCGATTTTGCGTGGCATAACAAATATCTTTCTTGCGCGGACCTTTAATGGATGGGAAACGATCACGAAGAGCATCGATGATTTTAGCGGTATCATCCATCGAAAGTGTAGTTTGGGTTACATAGGACAAATTATCCAGATCATTTACTTTTAAAGTTTGAACATCATCGACTGATTCCACCAAATAGATTTTTCCACCATAGCTTTCATCATATTGACCCATGGTGCCTTCCACTTCCGGATGAAACTGATGACCGATAAGCACACATTCCCGTCCAGCCTGACTAAATTTGGTAACTTCTAAATGTACTTTTGTTACTAACGGGCAAGTCGCATCAAAAACTTTAAAGCCTTTTTCTCTTGCCTCTTCTTTGACTGTCTGGGATACGCCATGGGCACTGAAGATGACGATAGAAGATCTGTCTTTTGCATCTTTTAGGGGAATATCTTGCAGTTCATCGACAAAAATCGCGCCACGCTTTTGTAGTGTATTCACCACTAACTTATTGTGCACAACTTCATGGCGGACATAGATTGGAGAACCAAAAATATCCAGCGCTCGATTTACGATATCGATTGCACGATCTACGCCAGCGCAGAACCCGCGAGGATTTGCAAGACGAATAGATGTCGACGATTCTGATACAGCCTGATCAGTCATGGCCTTATTTTACACTTTTACTTCCACGGCATCTGTATCTGATGAGACCACAGAAATTATCTTTACCTTGAATACTATATCCTTGCCAGCCAGAGGATGGTTAAAATCGACGATTACTTCCTTCTCTGAAACTTCTTTAACCACACCAGGGAGATCGAATCCAGCTGGGTCTTTAAAAGAAACCACACATCCAGGCTCTGTTGAAATTAGATCATCCTCTAGCAAATTCTTAAACTTATCGATCGGAAAGCTTTGTATATTTTTGGGATTCGCTTCACCGAATGCGTTAACACTCGCTATAACTTTTTCGATCTCATCTCCACTCCGTAACCCCAGCAATTCTGATTCGAAACCTGGCAACATACTGCCATCACCAATGCGAAAGCTGGCTGGTTCTTTTTCTAAATTAGAATCAATTACTTCACCTGTGCTTAAGGCAAGAGAAAAATGCAGTGTCACCAAAGATCTTGTAACGATGACTGGATTTACAGAATCACTCACGGCTAGCCTCGAGCTGCAATCTACTTAAGCGTAACTTCTTGATTCCCCTGCCCCATCGATATTTTCCACACATCGTTGGCATAAAGAAGGATGATCTGATATCTCACCGACGTCGGCACGATGATGCCAGCAGCGGTCACACTTGGGATAACCAGAAGCAGAAACGGTCATTTTTAATCCATCGACTTCGGTTTCAACCGCTGCACCATTAGCACTTTCCATAGAATTTACAGAAGCGCGAGAAACAATTAATACGAAGCGCAATTCTTCTTCCAGCCGATTAAGTAAACTTGCAAGATTTTCATCACAGAACAAATCGACTTCAGCACTTAATCCAGAACCGACGATTTTTTCTGCGCGTTTACTTTCCAGTTCTTTGTTAACAGCAGTTTTTACCGCCATCAATTTCTGCCAGGATTCGTCAGAAAAGTTTGAAGATTCGGGAAATTCCGGAACCGCGTCTGCAAAATCAGTGAGGAAAACAGACTCTGCTCTTTCGCCAGGAATGTTTTGCCAAATCTCGTCTGCCGTGAAACTAAGAATCGGCGCTATCAACCGACTTAGCATTTCCAATATGTGATACATCGCTGTTTGGGTAGAACGGCGCGCTAAACTATCAGTTTGCGTCGTGTATTGGCGGTCCTTAATTACATCTAAATAAAAACCACCCAACTCTATCACGCAAAAGTTGTGAATCTTTTGATAAATATTTAGAAAATTGTACTCATGGTAGTGATTGATTAATTCATTCTGCAGCAACTGGCATTGACGCACGATCCAATAATCCAGAGCCAGCATTTCATTTTGATCGACGCTGTGAGTTTCAGGATCAAAACCATTTAGGTTGGCCAACATGAATCGAGCGGTATTGCGAATTCGACGATAGGCATCGGCGACCCTTTTAAAGATTTCATCGGAAACGGTCATTTCACCACGATAATCCGTAGCAGCGACCCAGAGTCTCAGGATATCAGCACCATATTGCTGAAAGATTTTTTCCGGGGCTACGGTGTTACCGAGGGACTTGGACATCTTCTTGCCCTCAGCATCCACAAAGAAACCGTGGGTCAGCACTTCTTTATAGGGTGCGTTGCCATGCATGGCGATAGCAGTTTTTAGTGAAGACAGAAACCACCCGCGATGCTGATCAGAACCTTCCAGATAAAGGTCTGCGGGATATTGCAGCTCATCTCGCTTTTCCATTACTGAAAAATGTGTGACACCGGAGTCGAACCAGACGTCCATGGTGTCAGTTACTTTTTCGTACTTATCAATCTCTGCACCGAGTAATTCTTCCGGCTCTAATTCAAACCAGGCATCGATGCCTGATTCCTCGATGCGCTGGGCAACTTCTTCGAACAATTCAGCTGTGCGTGGATGTAGTTCCTGGGTTTCTTTATTCACAAACATCGTTATGGGAACACCCCAGGTACGTTGTCGCGACACACACCAGTCAGGACTGCCCTTCAGCATCAATTCTATTCGAGCCTGACCCCAATCTGGAATCCATTTCAATCCTTTAACTACTTTCAGTGCCGAATCAAGTAAATCTTGTTCGGTCATACTGATAAACCATTGCGGCGTGGCACGATAAATAAGCGGAGTCTTTGTACGCCAGCAATGAGCATAACTGTGATTGATCTTATCTTCCGAGACTAAGGCTGACTCCCTTTTTAGCACTTCGATAATTTGCTCATCTACCTTATATACGTGGGAGCCGGCGAATTCACCTGCGCCGGACGTAAACACCCCATTTTCATCAACCAGGTTTAATGTCCCCAAGCCGTATTGCTGACCTGCAAAAAAATCATCGAGGCCGTGATCAGGGGCAGTATGTACTGCACCGGTTCCAGCTTCTATGGTGACATGTTCACCCAGAATTAATGGAACTTGCTTATCAACAAACGGATGTTGCAAGAGAATATTTTCTAGCGCAGCCCCTTTAGTCTCAGCAATGATTTCAAAATTTTCAACGCTGTAGCGGCCCAAGACATCTTCCAACATGGCTTTAGCTAGCAGCATTAACTCAGAACCACCTGACACAGAACATTTAACGAGCACGTAATCTAAATCAGCATGCAAACACACTGCTTGGTTTGAAGGAAGCGTCCACGGAGTTGTCGTCCAGATGATTACTGAAATAGGGTCAGATATCCCTCTTAGTGATTCATCATCGAATGCATCAAAGAGCTTGTCTGTCTCCGCTACAGGGAATCGCACGTCTATTGCGAATGATTCTTTATCGTGGTATTCCACTTCGGCTTCAGCCAATGCCGATGCTCCGACTACACTCCAATAAACTGGTTTATAGCCCTTAACCATGTGGCCGTTCTCAACAATTTTACCAAGCGCACGAACAATGTTTGCTTCGGTATGGAAATTCATAGTGAGATAAGGATTATCCCAATCACCAAATACCCCCAGGCGAATAAACCCTGCCTTCTGAATCTCTACCTGTTTGGCTGCGTATTCCCGGCAAGCCTGGCGGAATTCAGCAAATGAAATCTTTTGCCCAGCTTTGCCTTTCTTCTTTTCAACGTTGTGCTCGATTGGCAGGCCATGACAATCCCAGCCAGGAATATAGGGTGCATCAAATCCGCTTAACTGTCTGGATTTTACGACAATATCTTTGAGTGACTTATTAATAGCGTGGCCAAGATGCAGCTCACCATTTGCATAGGGGGGGCCATCATGCAGGACAAACTTTGGTCGGCCTGCATTCTTTTTGCAGATTTGATTATAAATATCTAATTCTCGCCAGCGCTTAAGCATAGCCGGCTCCCGTTGGGCAAGATTTGCCTTCATCGGAAACTCAGTATAAGGAAGGTTCAGCGTGTCTTTATAATCAGTCATCTTCTTTAGCTAGTTGTTTTCAGGGTGCCCCCTGACTAAATATTTCTCTTACCTGTTCTACATCGGCAGTCATTTGCTGTTTTAAGGCGTCCAATCCATCGAATTTCAATTCTTCGCGAACTTTCTTGCGAAAAATTATTTCTATGGTTTTGTCATAAAGGTTTTCATCAAAGTCCAGAATATGCGCTTCTAATAAGGCACTGCCATCTTCTGTTATCGTCGGCCTGTAACCTATATTTACAGCTGCCTGCCGATAGCGATCCCCTAGCCTTACTTCACAAGCAAACACTCCATGCAAAGGAATCTTGCGTCGGCCCGGATTTAAATTACAGGTAGGAAATCCCAAATCCATTCCAAGTTGCTGGCCTCGCTCTACCTCTCCCTTCATGGAATAAGGTCGACCTAACAATTGTTCTACTAGAATAAAATCATCCTGCGCCAACTGTTCTCGAATAAATGTAGAACTGATTCGTTGCCCATTACGCTCATAAGCTGCTGTTTCAATTACTTCAAAACCAAACTCAGCACCTTTGCTCTGCAATAGTGCAAAACCCCCTTGTCGGTTATGACCAAAACGAAAATCGTTACCCACAATGAATTTTGCAACTCCAAGACCTTCCACCAGGATATCTTCAATATAGTTTTCGGCACTCAATTCACTCATGGCTTGATCGAAGTTCAATTTGAAAACGAAATCGACGCCAAAACTCTCTAACAATTCCAACTTTTCTCTAAGACTGGTTAATCTGGCAGGGCAGTCTTCATTACTAGCTGCAAAAAATTCTTCCGGGTGCGGTTCAATTAAAATCACCAGGGATGGCAAATTTAACTGCTCGGCCTGCTGCTTCAGTTGATCTAAAATTAACTGATGTCCTAAATGCACCCCATCAAACTTACCAATGGTAGCAACACAACTTTGCTGCAATTGTGAAAAGCGGCCTGTTTCTTCGAATATGATCATTGCTGGGCTGGCTGCCGGTAAAACCGCAGGATTATACTCCTTTCGTACCTGCTGTGCAGTGGGATATTTAGTCCTTGTTAACCGAGGATTCGTTGGTCTGGCGGATACCTTTCAGGCCTTTACGCATGCAGATAGTCGCCAGTGCCAGCAAAGCGATAATCACAACACCAAGACCAATGATGGCGTTCACAACCGAAATAGTCTCGGGACGGGTTGATATCAGAATCGCATTTACTAGAGTTGCTAAGGCGAGAATGCCTAATACGATAGCTAAGATCACCTGCAACAAGGCAACAAGTTTATTCATAGCAACACACACTTCCTAGGCAGATTTCGCCAGTTTCTGATGTTCCAAGAAGGTTTTCAATCCTTTCGCACCTAAGAATCGACTCAAAGTTTTATGATCTGTCTTACGAGCATCGACAATAATCAAACCTTCTAATGAGTCATTAAAGTTAGAGTGGATATTGAAGCAAACCATTCTGCCATTAAGAGATAAGTAGTGGCGAAGCAGAACGGGAAAAGCTTTACCAGGATCACAACGCCCAATGAGTTTTCCAAGCATCTTTATGTTGGCTAGCTCAGACAGCATGTCCTGCGTCCATACCCGATTCTCAACCTTGTGTGGCGTGAGGGGTTGCACCAGGTCAACAAAATCCTTGGCTTTAAAGTTTGTTAACAAAGTGTCTGCAATTAAAGATCTGGCAAGATCACTGTACTCCCGCGAAACACTGACAGAACCAAATAGCGTATGGTACTGGGGCATGGTAGTTAAGATACGACCAATACCGCGCCAAAGAAGATTTAGAGAGACTGGACGACGCTGATAATCCGGATGAATAAACGACCGCCCCATTTCAATTGCAGATCCTAATTGCCTAATAAAAGCGTCATCATATTTATAAAGCGAACGACTATAGAGCCCTTTCACCCCAAACTTGGCAACAATTTGATCCACTAACCCAACCCGATAAGCGCCGGCTATGCGACATTCTTTCTTATCCCATAGAAGCAAATGCAGGTAATGAGGATCGAATTCATCTGAATCTTTGGATAGACCAGTGCCTTCCCCCACATCGCGAAAAGTAACTTCCCGCGCGATTGCGATCTGCTCCATGATCGCACCTAAGCGATCATAAGGTGCGCAGTACACATCGAATTCCTCATGCTCCACCAGACGAAACTCTTCCATACTGGCAATGTCTTTTTCTATTTGAGAGAAATTCACATCAAGGTCAAAATCGTCAATGCCTTCCTGAGCCCCTGTTTCATGGCTGTTTGGCATCTGAGCTAAGGCATCCGTAGATACACGCAGGTATTCAGTGACAGCTTTCGGACTCTGCAATAAGCGTAATTCAGCAGCCGGTATCGGCCGACCAATGGTTAGGGGTAACTTAAATCCCTGTTTGTTAGCTAATTGGCGCGGGAGCAGCAATGTGCGCAAGCGCGGATGAATAACTCCTGCCGCATAGAAATAGGAACTATTGCGGCCACCAACATAAACGGGCACCGCAGTACTTTCATAGCGTTTGATTAATTGCCCAACCAAACGGTTCCACGGGCGATCTTGAATCCGACGCTGACTAAATTCGTACGCAGAAACCATACCGGCAGGAAAAATTAAAACCGCACCACCACTCTTTAAGTGTTTATGTACTTGCTTAATGCCTCCAACGTTTCCAGCGGCAGCTTTATTGGAGAGCACATCGACTCCAATAAACAGATCGGCAAGTTCCGGAATCAGCCGGAGCAATTCATTGGTTAATACCTGAAGATCCGGCCTGATCTTGAGAATTTCTTGGGCCAAAGCCATGCCTTCCAATCCGCCAAGGGGATGATTGGCCACTATCAAAAGCGGGCCTTCCTTTGGAATTTCATCGAGATTTTCTTCGTTCTCCACGACGTTGCTCACCCCGAGAGCTTCTAATATGTAGTCGAGAAAGTCTTTTGGAATAGTTTTCAATGGGCGGCGATCGTAGATTTTTCCCAGCCGATGCAAACCCAGTATCCGTTCTATTATAGAAGCAAGAAAACGTGGTTTTATGGGCAGTTGTATTGGATTAGTCATTGTCGGGGTATTGTTTCACCAGTTCTTTTTCAAATTGCCAGGCTCGGTAAAGCTCCATTAATCCTGGAGTTTTATGCCCCCTCGCACGATTCGCGTGGCCAAGTTTAAACAGGGTATGATACTGCTGCAATAATGTTTTTATGGCATCGAAGAAACTCGCATTTCTGTCCCAAATATTAATGGACTCCGAACTCGCACCATTGATCTCAACGATGTCAAAATTCCTTCCTTCCTTCAGACCCTTAATATCCTGAAATTTTATGTCTAATCGACCATAGAAGTAATCAGGAATATCTTCAAAGATTTGATCTAAGGATTTTCGGAGATTGTCATTTATCAGCTCTCGTCCATCACGGAATATTGCACCGCGGCTATGGCTGGCCGCAAAGATCAAGCAAAATGGTTCTCCCTTAGGGATAATATCATCCCAAATACACTGATGCCTTTCAGAATAGAGATGTGACAACTCTCCGGCTCTAGGATCGAGCGCAATCAATTCCGCAAGCGTACGGTAGCCGTCACCGATCACATAGGGAGTATATTTCAATGTGAGCGAAGTAATCTTACCTTCCACCGCTTCAGGATGGCGCACATAGAACACACCAGCTTCGGCATCCCACTGACTCAACCTTTGAAACTGAATGCTTCCATTTTTCGGAAACTGTAAGAGATAGTCCGCGAGCTCAGCTTCGGTTTTCAGTAACTTGACTCCTACCCCACGACAACCAAAATCGGGCTTACCCACGATAGGAAAATTCAAACTATTAGCCTGCAATAACTGAAGGACAGTTTGAACTTGTTGTACATTATCTGCAGTGCTTACCTGATATACACACCAGGGTAGTATCCATTGTCTGGCTTTACACCCGGCCGCATCAAAAACTGCAGACTTTGGCACGCCAACCATACCTGATAAGGGCACTGCAGGACTAGCAATCAACGGCAATGAAAGGCTACGATATCTAATTGCCAGGAAAGTCCAAAGCAAAACTACCGGTATGTACATTAGCCACATAGGCCAGAATTCAAAAAATGAAGTACTACGGCCGCTTAAGTCCAGTGGAGGCATTCCCGGGGCAACGTAGTAGTTTGAATCGTCTAAGGGTTTGTTCAAAATAGTTAAAGTTGGGCGATATATAAGGTTAGACCGCAGGTTCTTGTAATTCGTTTCATTATTGCACTCACAACCGCAGTCCTCAATTAACGGTTAGTGAAAGCAAGGAAAGTAAATCGCACCACTGCTATTATCGAGGCTAGCTCATTCCTGTAACACGCCCAAGAAGGTGAAATGTTAAGCAAATTTCTTTTAACTACAGCAGTAATTATCGGTGCATTTTTTGTATTGCGGCAACGACATATAAAAAGCGAAAACGCCGCTGCGTCAAAATCAATTGCTGTTGATAAAGCCCAAGAAAAAATACCATCTGCTAAAGACGAATTGGCTGCAGACTTACGTGCAGGTGCCTACATATTTCTGATGCTAATGGTTGGACTTGGAGCAGCTCTTTACTATTTCGATTGGCAAGACGACCACAAGGTATTAACAATCAATCTTCACAGAGATAATCAATCCGCACCGGTGAGCTACGAAGTTTATAAATACCAATTGGAAGAGCGTTCCTTTGTAACAATCGACGGGCGATCCATTGCTGTTGCCAGCAATGAACGCATGGAAATCATTGGACTAGATAATTAATTGCCGGCTTCAGAGATCTGCTGTACCGCCAACCTTGTTGGTGCCTTTAAGTCTTTTCCCCCCGCATTCAAATACTCAATAATCTTTGCTTTCATGGAAGGGGCCCAAAACCGGATCATATGATCCGCCACGCGTGTTGCTGTGGTTTCTGCATCGTCACTACGACTCAAATTATCACTAATCTGATTCGCCATCTTGATTAAGTGCTTAAGTTCGGAATCTGTCATTGGCATTAATGTTTAGGAATCAACATAAGTAACGTGTCTATTTTTTCTAGCAAAACCAACCAAGGTAACTCCAAGTTGTTGCGCCAAATCGATTGCCATGGTTGTTGCCGCAGATACTGCCACAAGTACAGAAGCATTGACCATGGCAGTTTTTTGCACCATTTCGTAACTTGCTCGACTGGAAACTAGCATAAACCCATTACTTAAATAGTCATCCTGCAATAAATCTTTCTGCGCTAATACACCAATCAGTTTATCCAGAGCATTATGGCGCCCAACGTCTTCGCAAATTTCTAGTATGTTTCCATGACTATTACACCAGGCCGCACCATGAACCGCCCCAGTAGAATTTTGTAATGGTTGCTTAGTGCTCAATTGTTCAACAGCCTGATTAACAGCCTCATGACTCACATCAAAATGATTTGTGACTGGTTTAGCTTTCAGACGTACCTGTTTTAGTGATTCAGAACCACAAATACCACAACCGGTGCGACCAGTCAGACTGCGTCTTCTTTCTTTAAGTTCGGCAAAGCGTTGATTGGAAATGGTGAGACCAACTTCGACGCCATCTAGACCGGAAGCGCATTTAACATCGTAGATATCATCTTTCTTCCCAATAATGCCTTCACTCAAACTAAAACCTATGGCGAAAGCTTCAAGATCGGTGGGAGTTCCCATCATTACCGCGTGGGAAACATCGTTATAAACCAAAGCGATAGGGACTTCTTCAGCAATAGCATCGGATTTCTGGTTGATAGACTGATCTGACCAGATTTTTACCGATTGAGTTTTTAAGCCTGTCGAATCGCTCACGGAAGGATCAAGCTTGTGTTTCGGCTTCCTGTAAGAAAGCGACTTGTTGTTGGGAGAATTTTTCGTAGCTGGATTGCCAATCTGATTGACCGCTCATTTTACGTACTTCGACCGCTGTAACCTTATATTCGGGGCAGTTAGTTGCCCAATCAGAATTATCCGTAGTTACCACATTGGCGCCGGTTTCGGGATGATGGAAGGTAGTGTAGACAACGCCCGGCTGAACTCTTTCTGTTATGTCAGCACGCAACATAGTGTCGCCAGCACGACTGGAGACTTGCAACATATCGCCATGATCGATACCACGATACTCTGCATCATGAGGATGGATCTCGAGAACATCTTCACTGTGCCATTCCATATTGCCAGTACGACGGGTTTGAGCTCCAACATTGTATTGAGATAAAACTCTTCCAGTCGTCATTAGCAATGGAAAACGTTTCGTGACTTTCTCATCAGTAGCCACATATTCGGTAACCGCAAAGAAACCTTCACCCCGAACAAATTCTTCAACATGCATTATGGGCGTGCCATAAGGTGACGCATCGTTACACGGCCACTGTATAGAGCCTTCTTCGTCGAGTCGCTGATAGCTCACGCCCTCAAAGGTAGGGGTTAGCTGAGCTATCTCATCCATGATTTCCGACGGGTGCTGGTAACTCATTTCAAAACCCAATGCTTTGGAGAGCACCATAGTCACTTCCCAGTCCGCTTTTCCACTTAAAGGCGCCATTACTTTGCGTACTGGAGATATCCGTCGCTCGGCATTAGTAAACGTGCCGTCTTTTTCTAGAAAAGAAGCGCCTGGTAAAAACACATGAGCGAATTTTGCAGTTTCGTTTAGAAAGATATCTTGAACAATTAAGCAATCCAGATTCCTCAACGCATCTTCCACATGTTGAGTGTTAGGATCTGATTGCGCTAGATCTTCGCCCTGGCAATACAGCCCTTTAAATCTTCCAGCAACCGCTGCATCAAACATATTCGGGATTCGCAGTCCGGGCTCATTCTTAATGGTTACTCCCCATAATTTTTCAAAAGGTTCGCGCACACTGTCGATTGACACATGGCGATAACCTGGTAACTCATGCGGAAACGATCCCATATCACAGGCGCCCTGCACGTTATTCTGCCCCCGCAATGGATTTACTCCAACACCTTCACGACCAATATTGCCTGTAAGCATGGCAAGATTTGCGATTGCCATTACTGCAGTAGATCCTTGGCTATGTTCGGTTACGCCAAGACCATAATAGATTGCGCCGTTACCTGCTCTTCCATAGAGTTTTGCCGCTGCAATAATGCGCTCTGCCGGCACTCCAGTGACTTGGGCCATCGCCTCCGGCGAATTTTTCGGATCGCTGATAAATTCTTTCCAGTGAAGAAATGCGTCATCTTCACAGCGTGATTCAATAAATTCCTTGTCTTCTAAACCCTCACGGACAATGACATGAGCTAAAGCATTTAAAAGCGCGACATTAGTTCCAGGTAAAAGATTTAAGTGATGTTCACTGTCAATGTGAGGGCTCTTAACTAGATCTATCCGACGCGGATCAGCGACAATTAGCTTCGCACCTTCCCGTAAACGCCGTTTCATGCGCGAAGCGAACACTGGATGGGCGTCGGTTGGGTTTGCGCCAATTACGATAATGACGTCTGACTTCTCGATTGAATCAAAGGTTTGCGTTCCCGCAGATTCACCCAGGGTAGTTTTTAAACCATAACCTGTTGGGGAGTGACAGACCCGGGCGCAGGTATCGACGTTGTTATTGCCAAAAGCAGCTCGAACTAATTTTTGTACCAGATAAGTTTCTTCGTTAGTGCAGCGTGATGAAGTAATCCCGCCAATGGAATCACTACCATATTCTTTTTGTATTGTTTTTATTTTATTTGCAGCAAACTCAACCGCCTCTTCCCAACTTGCCTGTTGCCAGGGTTCATCGATATTGTTGCGGATCATGGGTTTAGTAATGCGATCTTTGTGGGTTGAATAACCAAACGCAAAGCGGCCTTTAACACAAGAGTGACCACGATTAGCTTTACCACCTTTAAAGGGCACCATTCTGACGACCTGATCACCCCTCACTTCTGCCTTAAATGCACAACCTACTCCACAATAAGCGCAAGTAGTTACAACATCATGTTCTGGTAAACCGTTTTCGATGACGGAGTTCTCCATCAATGTGGCCGTCGGACAGGCTTGCACGCAAGCGCCACATGACACACATTCTGAATCCATGAAGGCTTCATTCTGGCCTGCGGAAACTTTCGATTCGAAACCACGACCATCAATCGTTAAAGCAAAAGTTCCCTGTACTTCTTCACAGGCTCGCACACAGCGAGAACAGACGATGCATTTGGCTGGGTCAAAAGTGAAATAAGAATGGCTTTCATCTTTTACTGCATCGAGATGATTTTCACCATGATAACCATAGCGTACTTCCCTTAAACCCACTGTTCCGGCCATGTCCTGCAATTGACAATCACCATTGGCTGCACAGGTTAAACAGTCCAAGGGATGGTCAGAGATATACAACTCCATAATATTGCGCCGCAGTTTGGCAGTCTCCTGGGATTGCGTTCGCACTATCATCCCCTCTTCAACCTGAGTCGTGCATGAAGCGGGGAATCCTTTGCGACCTTCAATCTGCACCAAACATATTCGGCAAGAACCAAATGCCTGCAGTGAATCGGTAGCACATAATCGAGGAATATTGATATCGAGATGAGCTGCTGCTCGCATGATGGAAGTGCCTTCAGGCATTTTCACTTCTTGGCCGTCGATAGATAAGGTGACTAACTGAACCGTCTCATCAGCATCAATAGAAATCGCTGGCGTCCCATAGTCCCGGCGAGGGTCAATGGCCTGCCCCGGTTGTGAGTTCTTGTTTGGGTCGTAATACTGCAACATGCGTATAAGTACCTTTAACTACCCGACTCGAAATCTTCGGCAAAATGCTC
The DNA here is from genome assembly GCA_045565735.1 of Pseudohongiellaceae bacterium. Taxonomy (GTDB): domain Bacteria; phylum Pseudomonadota; class Gammaproteobacteria; order Pseudomonadales; family Pseudohongiellaceae; genus UBA9145. The sequence continues at coordinate 53,304 of JBJLER010000023.1, read as the reverse complement.
CAGCGCACTGCGCACGGGATATGGAGTTAAGCCACCCATGGCACAGAGAGAGCCCGTCACCATTGTATCGCAAAGTTCCAACAGTAATTCCTTGTTTTTAACAGAATTTTCTCCTGCTTTAATTCGATCAATAACCTCAACTCCCCGCACCGAGCCGATGCGGCAGGGAGTGCATTTGCCGCAGGATTCAATGGCACAGAACTCCATGGAGAAGCGCGCCTGTGCACTCATATCCACGGTATCGTCGAAGGCAACGATCCCACCGTGGCCAAGCATGCCATCAATGGAAGTAAAGGCTTCATAATCCAAAGGTGTATCCCATTGGCTTTCCGGCAAGTAAGCGCCTAATGGACCACCTACCTGCACTGCTCTTAGAGGTCTGCCACTGCGCGAGCCACCACCATACTCGTAAAGCAAATCTTTGAGTGTTACACCGAATGGAATCTCCACTAGGCCGGCGTATTTAATATTGCCCGATAGTTGGAATGGCAGTGTGCCGCGGGACCGATTGACGCCATAGTTCTGATAAGATGAGGCGCCATTGACAATAATAGCTGCAACCGAAGCGAGAGAAATTACGTTATTAATTACAGTAGGCTTACCAAACAAGCCTTTGATCGCAGGCAACGGCGGTTTGGGACGAACTTCACCCCGTTTCCCTTCCAGACTCTCTAACATCGAAGTTTCTTCACCGCAGATATAAGCGCCAGCACCTAGTCGAATTTCGAGATCAAAGTTCTTGCCGCTGTCTAAAATATTTTCGCCCAGAAAATTACTATTTCTTGCCAGCACAATGGCTTCTTCTAACACAGTGAATGCAAGGGGATACTCATCTCTTAAATAGATATACCCTTTGTCTGCACCAACTGCGATTCCTGCAATGGTCATTCCTTCAATTAAACACAACGGATCGCTTTCCATAAGCATACGGTCAGAATAAGTACCGGAGTCCCCTTCGTCGGCATTACAAACCACATACTTCTGATCTGACTCTGTATCCAATACGGTTTGCCATTTAATTCCGGTAGGAAAAGCGGCCCCACCTCTCCCACGCAAACCTGAATCTTTTATCTGGGAAACGATTTCCTGACCTGACATATCAAGTGCTTGCTTTAATCCGAAAAAGCCAAAATGGTTTTCATAGTCACTCAATGAAAGAGGATCAATTACACCGACTCTGGCAAAAGTAACTCGCTGCTGTTTCTGCAAATAAGGAATTTCATCCACAACACCAAGGTAACTCCAATGCTCCTTGTTTATCTTCCAACATTTTGCGGCGATAAATTCATCGATTATGTTGGGGCCTATTGGGCCGTATGCGATGCGCCCCGAATCAGTCTCAATTTCTATCAGTGGCTCTAACCAGTAGAGACCACGGGAGCCGCTTCTAACAACTTCGCAATCAATGTCGTTATTGCTGAAGTAATACTGCAAACTTACAGCGACTGAATCTGCACCTAATGAACAAGCAGTAGTATCACGAGGCACATAGACTTTGATGTTAGCCATCAGTTTTTCACCTCGACCTTTTCCGAAATCAATTCATTAACTATGGCATCAAATGATTCTGCACCGACATGAGCATGAATAGCGTCACCAACTCGTATAGCTGGCGAACAAGCACAATTACCCAGGCAATAAACCGGTTCGAGAGTAATTTGCCCGTCCACTGTGGTTTGATGAAAATCAATTTCTAAAGACTTCTTGGCATGCCGCTCCAATTCCCGACTCCCCATGGCCTGACAAGATTCAGCTCGACATAATTGTATGGTGTGGCGACCGGCGGGAGTTGAACGGAAGAAATGGTAGAAACTAATGACACCATGGATCTCAGCGCGAGAAAGATTAAGACCTTCCGCAATGTCAGGAATAAATTCTGGCGGAATAAATCCTAATTCCTGCTGGATTCCATGTAAAACAACTAACAGCGGGCCAGGTATCTCTTTATATTTAGAGACGATCGCCAAAACCATTTCTTCCCTGGATACTTCCTTGTCAATAGACATGAGATTCTACTCCGGTTTAACTCACCTATACTCAAAGCGGGCAATACGATTGCTTCCGGCGATTCCTCCTACCCACACTTCATTACCTATTTCGATTGCAACAGTCCCAAGCAGGAATTGCGGATTTGAGGGATAGTTAATTATTTCTCTTGCAGTTAGATTATTGACGTCCACTCGTGTTACACGAGTAGATACTCCATCACACTGTTGTTGCGAGAGACAAGTAATTATAGAACTCATTTCTGGGCCAACATGTCCCGCTGCCAAAAGCGAACCATCGGTAGACCAGCGAACGTTATCCACGTGATGGGGAAGGTCTACAGAATCCACTATGACTTCACTCTGTCCACGAGACAACTTAATTATGGATCGCGTTCCCCAACCTCCGATGTAAAACCATTTGCCGTCGGGTGAGATCTCTATGCCATTTGGCCCTGCACTTTCACTTCCTGGCACTTGTTCCCAATCTGCGCCGGGCTGCCATTCGTAAACAGCGCCCATAGGTAGATTCATATGGGTCGCTGCCATGCCTCGCTCAGGAGTAGCAACTACAGAATTAAAGACGATGCCATCCGGAGCTATGACGCAGCCGATCCAGGTTAGCTCAGGAGTAGATGAAGTTTCCTGAATCTCAAAAACTTCGATGGACTCTCTATCTCCATGCCGCACTACTAATAATGTATGGATTCCATTTTCACCACGAACCAGGTTTACTCCATGGGGACGAAAACCAGAAGTGAGTGGCCCGGGACAATCGGCAAATCGATCAATCAGCTCATGTCGGGCATTGGCCGCCGGGTAGACTGCTGTGGTGCTTAAATCGTCACTATTAGTGAAATAGAGGTACCCATCATCCTCCATCCCAGAAGCAACAACCCAAGGCGAATCAGGGACCTGAGCAAGATCCTCAGGACTTACTGGCCCACAAAGAAATTGGACATCCCCGTCCGCATCGCACTCCGCAGCTGCAAATCCATTCCAGCTTGTAAATAAAAGAAGTACACAAATTGAAGACTGTAAAATTTTTCTCATTATTCTCTCCCGCCCTACGCGCTTGGATTCTATGTAGCTTAAAGCATCTGCAAAACAGTCAGAAGAATATTAGAAAGAGGGGAAATGGGCAAAGAGGTTAAAGTATTTCAATTTGGCGCCATAGAACAGCTCTAATTACGCTGAAGAGAGCGCTTTTTTTGTAAACAAATCAAAGGTTTAAAGTGTTATTCCCTCGTAGATTTCTTAATAGTCTCTTCCTAAGACACATAATCCATAGGAAAGTTACAGCAGCCGACCACGCGGAACTATGAATTCTGACATAGTCTAAGTTGAACGAAACTCAACGCGAACTGGATTTAAGGAAAAACCCCCGGTAACGATGAATAAACCATACCCATTGGTTAGACTCGAATAACCACATTCAATGTATGGCATTTTTTAACCAATTCTTCCCACTTTGGGCCCTATTGCTCTCCGCAGTCGCCTTGGTGTTCAACGAACCATTTAGTTCGCTTGAGACAGCCATCGTACCTTTGTTGGCTGGTGTAATGTTCATGATGGGACTAACGCTAAACAAAGAAGATTTTTTGCGAATAAGCAAAGATCCACGAGCTGTTCTTATTGGGGTGCTTCTGCAGTTTATACTCATGCCAATACTTGCACTCACTTTGTCAGGAATGTTGCAACTGTCAAACCAACTAACTGTTGGCATGGTTCTAGTTGGAAGTTGTGCCGGAGGAACAGCATCAAATGTAATCACTTATCTAGCAAAAGGAGATGTTGCACTTTCGATTTCAATGACAATGACATCAACCTTAGTTGGAGTATTTGCAACACCATTTCTATGTGCATTCTATTTGTCAGAGACAGTCAGTGTAGACATGTTTAGCATGTTAATGAGTATCTTGCAGATGGTTTTCTTGCCAGTGCTCGCTGGAGTGCTGGCAAATCAATTTGCTCACTCCCAAATTTCAAAGATTGAAAAATTTTTACCTTCTCTTTCAATCATTTTCATTTTGTTAATAATTACAATTGTTGTTGCGTTAAACTCTATGCGTTTGATCGATATTGGATTGCTAACCTTAGCAGCAGTTGTTCTTCATAACACACTTGGTTTGGCTGGAGGATTCTTCGTAAGTCGCCTGTGTGGATTCAACCTTAAACAGAGCCAGACAATCGCCATTGAGGTCGGAATGCAGAACTCTGGACTCGGCGCAGCTCTAGCTTTACAGTACTTTTCACCCACTGCAGCACTACCAGGTGCATTATTTAGCATATGGCACAATATAAGCGGCTCTTTTCTGGCAATGATATGGGGAAAGAAAAGAGAATCTTTCGAATATTTAGTGAAAGATGAAGAGCATTTAAAATCAGATTAAGTGCGCTAAGAACTTTCGCTGTACTTGACTTAGTAATTAATGAGCTTACAATCCGCGCATTCAAAAATATATTTTCTGTGAAGACGATGAATACTCTAAACCTATTAATGACTATGCCGTCGAACAATGCCCATCTCGGTCACCTGTTCTGTACGCGTATGGTGAAAATTTGGGAGACCTGCTTGGAGTGATTTTCTGACTGATAGTCAAAAAACCAAAGTCTTAAAGAAAAGACCTCTAAGCTCAAAAGCCTAGAGGTCTTTTTTTTGCAATAAGAAATTTATTTACTCGTAGATTACTACGGGTAACTGGGGAACTATTGTGTTTAAAAACTTGTACAAAAGCATGATCGTAATTTTTGACATAGTATTTTTCCGATGGTTCATGGTCATCGTTCTAGCAGAAGTTTTTTATCTGCAGGTAGTGAATAAAGATTTCGACGACTATGCTAGAGACATAACTCACCCGAGATTCATAAATAATGGCGCCAAAGGTCTTAGCCCTGAGTCTGCCTGGAGATTGTTCCTGTTGGTCATGATTCCACCGATTCAATCAGTTAGAGAAATTCACCAGCGTTTAGCTGTATAAGCAATCCCTCCCCACTAGGGGGTAATCACTCACCTCTTCCCTCCCCGTGAGTGATTACCCCTCTCTTTTTCTAACTCCTTTTATCTGTGCGCAAACTTGGTTTGATTCTTGCTCTTAAATGGTCAGCTTTGTGCGCCAATTACGTTCACGGCAGTATTTTTTGAAAATTCGAGAGTCTGATTGGGGCAGAAATTGAGGCGTGGTAAAGTTTTCGGGTATGACAGTACTTAAGTTGGCGACCCGAATGCGCGCTAGCTGGTGCTGCATCTTTAGCATTTCGTTGCACCGAAACGAATCATCGCCAACAAAAACGCACCAAAATAATGCAGGAGAACAACAATGAAACTAATTACCGCAATCGTAAAGCCCTTTAAAGCGGATGATGTGCGCGAAGCACTCTCAGAAATCGGGGTTAGCGGTGTAACACTCACAGAAGTAAAAGGATTTGGGAGACAGAAAGGCCACACCGAACTCTATCGCGGCGCCGAATATGTCATTGATTTCCTTCCAAAATCAAAAATGGAAATAGCCGTATCCGATGATTTGGTGGATCGGGCTATCGAAGCGATCTGCAAGGCAGCAGGCACAGGCCAGATTGGAGACGGTAAGATTTTCGTCACCAATTTAGAACAATCCATTCGTATTAGAACCGGTGAAACCGGCAACGATGCCTTATAGGGGATGAAGAAGAAATGCTAAAGAAACTATTTACAAACAAATTCTTGTTGGCCGGTGCGCTACTTTTCGTACCTACAGTTGCCTCTGCTCAAGAGATCAATGGTGCTGATACCGCCTGGATTCTAACTTCCACAGCGCTAGTGTTATTCATGACATTGCCGGGGCTTTCATTATTCTATGGCGGTCTGGTGAGAACGAAGAATGTGTTGTCTGTTCTCATGCAGTGCTTTTCCATTGCAGTAGCGATTTCCATACTATGGTTGGTGGTTGGATATAGCATCGCCTTCGGTCCTTCGGAGTCCGCTTACTGGGGTGGATTAAGTAATATGTTCTTCAGTGGCATCGATACCAATTCTGTAAGCGGAACTATTCCTGAAGTAACCTTTGCTGGATTCCAGATGACATTTGCCATCATTACTCCCGCATTGATAGTTGGCGCATTTGTGGAAAGGATTAAATTCTCATCTATGTTGCTATTCAGCATTCTGTGGACATTGGTTGTTTACTTTCCGATTGCCAATTGGGTCTGGGGTGGCGGCTGGTTGGGCCAGATGGGTCTAATCGATTTCGCTGGCGGAACTGTGGTGCACATTACTGCCGGTGTAGCAGCTCTAGTGCTTGCGCTCATGATTGGACAACGCAAAGACTTTTTACAATCCGCATCTCTTCCACATAACCTGACCATGAGCTTTACCGGTGCAGCAATGCTTTGGGTAGGCTGGTTTGGCTTTAATGCCGGTTCACAGTTAGCTGCCGACGGCGTAGCGGGTATGGCTCTATTCGTAACTCACATCTCTGCCGCAACTGGCGCACTAAGCTGGATGGTTATCGAATGGATCAAGTTTGGCAAGCCGAGTGGTCTTGGAGCGATTACAGGGATGGTTGCTGGCCTCGCCACCATTACTCCTGCTTCTGGTTCTGTTGGACCCGCTGGCGCATTACTAGTTGGTCTCGCCGGCGGCGTAATTTGCTACTTCGCTACTACTTATCTTAAACAGAGAATGAAGATAGACGACTCCCTTGACGTATTCCCAGTGCATGGTGTCGGCGGTATGGTCGGTACCTTCCTCGCTGGTATTCTAGTTTCAGCAAACCTTGGAATCTTTAGCGGCAATGGTTTAGCCGAAGGCATGACTATCGGGTCTCAAACAGGGGTGCAGATAGTTGGTATTCTTGCCACTGGAACCTACACTGCGATTGTGACTTTTGTATTAGTTAAAGTCGTTGGTGCTATTACTTCTGGAATTCGGGTAACCGATGAACAGGAACAGATGGGTTGTGACATTACCGATCACGACGAGAAAGGATACTCCATGTAGCCTTTCCCAAATCAATTAAACCCGGTCGCTTTCGAGTGACCGGGTTTTTTATGTTCGCTATTGACCCTTTTTTAAAGTGGTAATGGCGTAAACAAGTTTCTTGCCCTCGTAGTCAGTAAAGGTTGTGGCTACTAAACAGGTAGTACGCCCATCATTTATCACTTCGCCTTTAAGCAAGAATCTTGGTCCCACTACAGGCGCGAAGTAATCGATGCGCATATTGACAGTACTCGACCACTTAAATTGATTTTGTTCATTAAATAAAGTTCGAGCTGCATAAAGGGAAATCATATCAACGTAAGTACCATGAAATCCTCCGAACATTTGATTACGGGGATTTAGTAAGTGGTTAGGTAGATGTACATCTACTTCCACAAGCCCTGGATTTTCCCGCAGAAGCTTCCATTTTGGAGATTCCACTAAGTCTCCAGCATTATGCCCAGGAGCAAGAAAAATAGGTTTGGAATTGGAAGGGGGTTCGCTCATAACTTCCCTACAGTGATTTACACAAAGTGGTGGAGCATGAAGTAATTAGGTTTTCTGGTCAAATTTGCATCATGTCTCTATACTCGATGTCATCATATTAATGCGAGGAATAATTGATGATTTCCTTACTAGTTAAAATAATAAAAGCGACGACTAAGCGGATGCTGTTTTTGGGTAGTGCTTTTGCCCTATCTACTTCAGCCTGGGCCAATGGATTGCCAATGGCCAGCCCAGAAAGTGTAGGTGTATCAAGCGAGCGGTTAGAACGCATGTCGGATGCCATGCAGCGCTATATCGATGCTAATCAGCTTGCGGGCACGGTTTCTCTCATTTCCCGCAAGGGACAAGTAATTCATATGGAATCGCAGGGTTGGAAGAGTAAGGAGACCAGCGAAGAAATGACCGGTGACACGATCTTCTTCATTATGTCTATGACCAAGCCAATCGTCTCCACTGCATTGATGATGCTTTATGAAGAAGGTCATTTCCTGCTGACTGATCCGATTTCAGACTGGATTCCAGAAATCGCTGACAAACAAGTTATTGTCGAGAACGAATTTGGTACCTATCGAGTACCCGCCCATCGACCGGTAGATTTTCGCCATGTACTTTCACACACTGCTGGTCTAGATCCAAGTCGCGACGCTCTCAATGCTGATGAATTAGCTATGCTGGGGCGCAGAGACAATTTGGAAGACACCATTATTCGTCGCGGGCCTCTCCCGCTCGCCTTTCATCCAGGAGATGAATGGCAGTATGGTAGTTCAACAGATTATGTCGCGCTGCTGGTTGAGAGAATTTCAGGCGAAACGTTAAAGGAATACCTTCAAAAAAATATTTTTGATCCACTTGGCATGGAAGATACTTTCTATGTAGTGCCTGAAGAAAAACGTGATCGAGTTGCCTCTGTTTATAGTCCAACTGGCCCTGGTCAAACCATCGAACTATCTCGTACTAAGGAATACTCCAATACGCCATTCTTCGGTGAAAACTATTACGGTGGTGTGGCGGGACTATTTTCTACCGCATCAGATTACTGGCGCTTTAGCCAAATGTTATTAAATGGCGGCGAGCTGGATGGTGTCCGTTTACTAAGCCCAAAGACTGTGAGTCTAATGATTTCTAATCACAGTGGCGATGGCGACGTTTATGTGCGTGGGCCGGGTTATAATTTTGGCCTAGGCTTCGGCATTCTCAGCGATGCAGGTAAAGCCCGAGATCCGCTTACTCCCGGTTCTTATACCTGGGGTGGCGCCTGGGGCACAATCTTCTGGACCGATCCTGTAGAAGAAATGACTGGTATAATGATGACTCAGATTACTTCTTACAGTCATCTAACCGTTCGTCAGGATTTTGGGGTGACTGCGATGCAGTCAATCATTGACGCCAACACACCGATTCTCGGTTATCCTGTATTGGATTAATGATGCACTATAAGATAAAAAAAGGGGCTAGTTGGCCCCTTTTTTATTCTCTAATAATCTTACCTTTCGTCTAATAGCTCAAAAATCCGTCTTATTGCCCTCGGGTCAACTCCGGGCCCCTGAATCTGTGGGAAATTTGCTGAGTGATTAGTCATATCTAATCGCCCTGCTGCTTCTTCCCAACCAGCACTGCGACTATGCATACCTTCGGCTTTAACCCAAAGATCGAGTAAGTATTCCTGAAAGTTTGAAATCTGACTTTTATCGCGCATTACTGGACCATGGCCAGGTAACCAAGCATCGAAATTCAAATTCTTAAGTCCTTCCAGTGCGGCTGGCCATTCATCTACATGCCCGTCACCCATGTATGCCAATCCTGGCAGCATCATGTCTCCAGTAAAGGCGATACGTTCCTGCGGTAAATAAACAACCACATCGCCACCAGTATGAGCGCGACCGAAATGCAGCAATTGAATTTCACGACTGCCTCTTGCCACAACCTGAAACAATGTCATTTTTTCAGCCAAAGTTATATTTGGAGGAGTTGGATTTACTTCTGGAATAGCGTTCATGTAATCAGTCTGCACCCGAAGCTGTTCTTGTAATTGTGCTCTGCGACCACTATCAGATTCTTCTTCCACCTGTCTTTCTAGATTTGACACTATTGAAGGAACTGGATCGGAAAAACTTCTGAATGTTCTTTCTTCCAGCACATTGCCTATATCACCGTTTAATTTCGCTCGTGTAAACTCATGACCAATGATTTCTACGCCGTCTGGGAATGATTGATTACCATGGGCGTGATCGAAATGATAGTGGCTGTTAACCAGGTATCTGACCGGCTTGTCGGTGACCACCGAAAGTGAATCTATAAGTGCTCGTGCTGCCACCGGTGTCACATGAGAGTCGACAATTAACGTATCAAATTCACCCACTAACACCATAGCGTTACTCATGGTATGAATCGTTCCATTGCCACTTACATGCCAGACACCTTCTGCGACTTCTTCGAAACGATGAGAATCTGATTCCACAACTCGTTGAGCCATCAAGCTAGCTGGCAAAACTAAGAATGATAGAAAGAGAGCCAGAATCGATACATTGCGAATATTGTTTTTCATCTTATTGGTCCTATAGAAATTACAACTTGCTCTGCGCCGACATATATTCTTGTTGCTATAAATAGCAACCAATCGCTATCCGGCAGCATCTATAACGGTATAAAGCTAGGAACAAGTCACATTAGCGTATAGCCTATACCCTGTAAAGTTATGGTCAATTTTACCAATCTAAACCGCAACAAACTAAAAGCGGGCCAAAGGCCCGCTTTTTTCCGTCAACAAGATTTCTTATTCTTTACGTTCGTAATGACCCATTAGCATGCCAGTGCCGAGCACATGGCCATCAATAGCTTCTAATAAAGCCTCTTTGTTTAAACCAGAGTCAAGATCTAAATCTGCATCCAATGCATAGATGCGGAAATGGTAAGCATGTAACTGACCATTCGCTGGTGGACGGGGACCGAAATAACCTGGCCGACCCAAACCGCTATTACCATTAACCAATCCGTCTAATCCGCTGAGATTAGGTACGGCATCAGCTGGCATACCACCAGGCAGGCCAGATGCACTTGCCGGAATGTTGTATACAACCCAGTGTACGAATGGGCTTTCCATCATACCTATATCTACAACAATAGGATCATCGCAGATTAATGCCAATGACTGAGTACCTGCTGGCAGATCTGACCAACTTAGATCGATGGAAGTATTGGCGCCGTATGCAGAATTTTCTTCTGGCACCATTCCATGATGCTCAAAGATAGAACTGGTCAGTGTGATTGTGTCTTCCATGTCCTGGGCAGAAATTTGCACAGTGAATACCAATGCAATTGCCACAGTTAGTGTAGTAAAGAAGTTTCTCATTTGTGTCTCCTCAAGCTTGATTAATTTGTGATCTTATCTTTTTAATATATATTCGATTTTTTCTGCTTTCTTACGCAGTAGGTATTTTTGCACCTTGCCCGTTGAAGTCTTATCAATTGGTCCAAAGGCTACTTTCTTTGGAATCTTGAATCCAGCTATTTCTTCACGGCAATAAGCTATCAATTCTTCAGCCGTAAGCTCTTCTCCTGCCTTTAAACTGACAAAAGCACAGGGAACTTCACCCCATTTCTCATCGGAGCTCGCTACCACGGCAGCTTCTAATATTTTCGGATGCTTGAACAGCACAGATTCAACTTCTAAAGACGAAATGTTTTCACCACCGGATATGATGATATCTTTTGAGCGATCTTTGATCTGGGCGTAGCCGTCTTCATACCAAACTGCAAGATCACCAGAGTGAAACCAACCCCCGGCAAAAGAGGCTTCAGTGGTCGCAGGATTTTTGAGATATCCCTTCATGGTGAGGTTACCGCGCATAAAAATTTCTCCCATGGTTTTACCATCTTTGGGAACCGGCTCCATGGTTTCCGGGTCCGCCACCATCACTTCATCCTGTAAAGGTGCTCTTACTCCCTGGCGTGCCAATATCTCTGCTCTTTCTTCTATTGAAATTTCCTGCCACTCTTCTTTTGGAGCACAAACAACACACGGGCCATAAGTTTCCGTCAATCCATACACATGAGTAACACTAAACCCCATGTTTTCCATTCCCGCTATTACTGCAGCGGGCGGAGCGGCTCCGGCTGTCATTGCAGATATTTGATGATTCACACCCTGCTTTAATTCATCCACTGCATTAATTAATGTATTCAGCACCACTGGCGCACCGCAGAAATGGGAGACCTGGTGCTGTTTTATCGCATGAAAGATGGAGTCATCGCGAACATGACGTAAACACACACTAGCCCCAGCTACAGCAGCAAGAGTCCATGGAAAACACCACCCATTGCAATGAAACATTGGCAGTGTCCACAAATACACGGGATGACTGCCCATATTCCAACAAAGCACATTGGAAACAGCATTTAAGTATGCACCGCGATGGTGATACACCACACCTTTCGGATCACCGGTTGTTCCAGATGTGTAATTTAGAGAAATGGCCTGCCATTCGTCTTCGATTTGGAAACAAGTATAGTCGTCGTCTCCATCTTTGAGCAGATCTTCATAGGTGCGGGTTCCTAAAAGTTCACCGCCATCAAAGTAAGGATCATCGATGTCGATAACAATAGGTTTGTTTTCTACTACTTCCAGCGCAGTTTTTATGGTCGCGCTAAATTCTCGATCGGTAAAAAGCACTTTGGTTTCAGCATGACCCAGGATAAAGGCAATGGCTTTTGCATCTAAGCGAATATTCAGCGCATTTAATACAGCACCCGTCATAGGCACAGCAAAATGCGCCTCAAAAGTTTCCGGTGTGTTTGCGCCCATAAACGAGACGGTATCGCCCTTACCTATTCCGTGCTTTATTAATGCCGAAGCCAGCAAACAGCAACGTTCATATGTTTGCTTCCAGGTATATCGCGTATCACCGTGGATGATTGATGTTTTGTCGGGATATACGCTGGCAGAGCGCTCTATAAAGCTTAGAGGGGTTAGATGGGCAAAATTCGCCGGATTTTTATCTAAGCCCTGCTCGTAAATATTGTTTACGGTCATTTTGCAGCTACTACCTTTCTGTTCTTGATTACGTCTTCTTTTTTAAGATTAGAAATTCACCAAGGACTGATTTCGTTCTTAGAGAAAATCCATGTCTCCCGCTGTAAGCCACCAGGCCCCATAGAGTATTTCGGAACTGGGTCCTGGATTCCAGGAATTACAGGGTATCTCAATCCCAAGATTATTCTCAATCGTAGTTTCTGTTCTAAGGCTTTCAACCCAACCCTTAGTAATCCAAACTTTCAACTCTGAGTCAGTGAGTAGAAAGTTTAAGCTGGCAATGACTTCTTTCATTCGATCTACACTGCAAATTAAATCCATGATCAGCATACTTTGTTCATGTTCTTTAAGGAATATTGCAGCCAGCAGTTCTTGCTCTCTATTAGAAAGAAAAACACAGCGATATAGATTCGCTTGAGAAAATGGATGATCGAAGTAGCGATATTTAATGTAGCGCCAATGGCGATCGCCAACTATGCCATGGGTCATCCCGCTTCTCATCGAATCCCACAGTGAGTCGATAGAGGATTGATGTTGTTGATTTCTGATGTCGATGGGCACTAATTGTAGATTATCAGTCACTCCCTCTGCTTTGGGGAAAACCAATTCGACATAGTCATCAGTTTTTTCATAGAGCCCAAGTCGAATGGCGATGTTCATAGCTTTTTGATTGGGAAACCCAAATCCCAAAAGATGATTTACGGTATTACCAATTTCTCTCTCCAGAAACGTTGCTGCCGTCTTGAAAAACAAACTGCTTTTGCCGTACTGACGGCGCACTTCTGAAAGAACCATTACATCGCTAGGCTGAATAGCTGTATTTGGTTCCCCAAAATATTGTATATGTCTTGGTATGCCACCATAGTGAGAAACGATATCGCTACCTTTTGATTCGCGGGCAATGACGCATTTTCCACCACCTAATTCATACTTCCATTGCCAGATATCTACATTGAATTGAGTGTCGAAACTTTTTTCGAACAATTCTGAAACTTCAGATGGTTCAAAACTGTTTATGACATCATACTCGGCTAATCCATATTGACCTTCCGGGTCCTTTACTTTCTCCAAATGAAATACTTTGAAGCATCGTCTTTTGGAACCTATCTCTAACTTAATTTTTCTGAGCTCAGATAGAAGATCTTCAAGTTCCTCAGACGATTCAAAATTGGGCGCTTGACTAGCCACAATATGACTGATCTGCTCAAGACTATTTTCAGCATCAGACGTGAAATTAAGTTCTTCTAAGATTGAAAAGCTCAATCTTTCTGATAATTGGCGCATACTGCTCAAATTCGGTATTGAAGATTTCTCTCTTTTTGAATCGTCGTCAAGATACTCGCCAAATATAAGCACTCGACCAGACTCGCATAATAGCTCCCGAGCTTTTGTTAGAAACGGCAATTGTTGAAGGTAGTGATAAGTGCCTTCAATAAGCACCAGGTCGAACTTATTCTCTGAATCAAATGACTCGAGGTTATTATTTAATAATGTCACCTGGTGGCCAGCGTTAGCTAACTGCTGACCTAGGTATTGAAGACTAGGGCCATCCAGTAATACAAATGCAGTATCTGGAATACTTTCTTCTGCAAGATTTAGAAGTTTATCTGCAAAAGCTTGTTGTTGCTGTTGATAGTCCTGCTGCTGCGTTTCCGAAATAAGGCCGTAGTGCAAAAACGTACACTGCCCATATTCGAGAGCAAGCAATTGCGCATAGGATTTTCTTACGCCAGTCAGAGAGGATGGTTTTATTGCGGCCAAAAATCTAATGTTTAAATTCTATTTATCAAGGCGAATCAATATAACGCGCTATCCAAGCTTTGCCTAGTCATAGATAACCATCTGCAGGAGACAGATGTGGCATTCTGCCCCTAACAAATCAATTCCTAGCCTCATCCTTTAAGGTAGAATAGATCAATGTCCAGACTCCAGGAATTCTTAACTTATCTTGTTCCTGTCGCTACGGAACAAGTTGCCAGCGGTCGCCAGGGATTGCAGCGCTTGCTCTTGTTGCGCAGCTTTGTGGCAGTAGTGGGCGTATTTGGACTACTTGCTTTCCAGTCTATCTTTGGCTTAGTAGTTTCTTATACGCTGATAGCCTCACTTAGTATGGCCATTCTTGTATCTGTTGCTCTGGGCTATTGGCGATTACAAAAATCCGTCGTTGTTAGCAACATCGAATTGTTCTGTCACCTGCTGATTGATGCCGTGATACTAGTGATCTTGTTGCTCAACACAGGAGGGGCCAGTAATCCTCTTATTTCGTATTTATTGGTACTGCTTGCTGTTACAGCAGCTCTTTTACCCAGAAAGTTTGTTAATTCTTTTGCCTTGCTGGGTATTTTAATTTACACCTCGTTTTTGTTATTAGACTTACAAAGTGACCATGGGATGGATGCCGGGCCGCGAGACCAGGAGATGATTTTTCAGCTACACCTGGTAGGTATGTGGGTAATCTTTCTGGTGAGCTCAATTCTAATTGCTGTGTTTATCACCCAAATGGCGAATGCGATTAAGGTACGGGAACTTAATCTCGCTGAGGCTCGAGAAAATGAAATTCGCAACGAACAACTGGTTGCTATTGGAACATTGGCAGCTGGCACTGCTCATGCTCTTGGCACGCCTCTATCCACAATGGCGGTATTACTCACTGAATTAGACAAACTCGATGCAGAAGAGTTAAAGAGAAGTGACATAAAAGAAGACATTTCTGTTTTAAGGCAACAAATTACTCGTTGCAAACACTCTATAACGCAGTTAACTCGGTACTACAATAAAGACAATCCGGATCATCCGAAAAATGTGTCGTTGCTAGAATTTGTAAATGACATTAAAGACTACATCTTGAATATTCATCCTAGTGCATCCATAGAATTCAAAATCAATTGTAACTACGATTCGGAAGTTGCCTCTAATCTGAGTGTCAGACACGCAGTAATTAACATTATTGAAAATGGCATCAAAGCCGCAAAAAATAACGTCTATGTGAGCTTTGATATCAGCGATGATTCACCATCACATTTTGAAATCTCTATCAATGACGATGGCCCAGGAATTCCGAGCAAGGTAATGGAAAATATGGGAGAACCTTTTATTTCATCTCGTAAAGAAAGCATGGGGCTTGGAATCTTTTTAGCGAATGCGGCTATACAACGGCTTGGCGGAACGATCGAAATGTTCAATCTGAAAATGGGTGGCGCGCTCACATTGATCAAACTACCGGCACCGAAGAGCCAACAGGGATAAGCAGATGGCTAAAGGAAAAATTCTATTGGTTGAAGACGATGAAGTATTCGCCAGAGTGATGAGCCGTGCTTTAGAACAGAGAAACTATGCCGTATCTCATGCTCAAACAAGCGATCAGGCTCTGCAACTTATTAACTCCGACATGTTTTCTTATGCAATCCTCGATTTAAATCTCGGCGGTGAAACTTCGTTAGACTTAATTCCTTCAATTAAGCAAAAGTTTGCAGAAATCCGCATACTAATTCTTACGGGCTATGCCAGCATTGCCACGGCGGTGGAAGCGATTAAGTTAGGCGCTGACAATTACCTAGCCAAACCTGCTGATGCAGATGAAATACTTTCGGCTATGCTGGTGGACAGTGCCTCAGTAGTTCCTGAGCCAACAAACAAATCGAAACTGGAACCCATGTCCGTGCGCCGGCTAGAGTGGGAACATATCCAACGGGTGTTAATGAAAAATGATGGCAATATTTCTGCTACCGCACGTCAACTCAATATGCATAGGCGCACGCTGCAACGAAAACTACAGAAGAAACCAGTCGCCAAATAATTAACTAACGTCGAGTGAGTGGCGTCATACCCAGATGGCGACCACCGTCAATGATTAGCGATTCACCGGTAACGACAGTTGGCCCCTGGATAAAATAAAGAATGGACTCAGCAACGGTGTCTGAAGTTGCAGTAACACCCAATGGAGCATTTTTAATGGAAGCCTGACGCGCCTGTTCATAGCGCTCTTCCCCAAGCCCTTCCTTTAACCACTCCCCTTCGATAAATCCAGGACAAACAACATTGACTCTAACCTTAGGACCTAGCACCCTTGCTAAAGAAAGGGTCATAGTAATCATTGCTCCTTTGGAAGCAGCGTAGGCGATACAGCTACCGACTCCGGCAACGCCAGCAATGGAAGCAACATTTACAATTGAACCACCCTCTCTTTGTTGTTTCATTTGTTCTGCGACTGCGCGGGTCATTTGATAAGCGCCGACAACATTTACGCCATAGATATTCTGAAAATCATCCGAACTTAATCCCTCCAGATTGGCATGATCGACAAACTTGGTGGTGCCAGCATTGTTAACCAGAATGTCAATACGTCGCCATTTTTCGATGGCGGCGTCGGCCATTGCCCGGCAATCTTCATCATTCGCCACATTTGCACGCATCACCAGTGTTTCAGCTCCCGCTTGCTGGCATTCCGCAGCAACCGCTTCGGCACCGTTTAAATTTGAGTTGTAGTTAATTACAGAATGGCATCCAAGTGCCGCGAGCTGTTTGACTGTTGCCGCTCCTACTCCACTGCTAGATCCTGTGACGATAGCGACTTTGCCTCTTAAATCTTTCACCGCGTAGATTGCTCCCTAATACTAATGTTAAAAGTGGTAAAAATTAGCACAAATCTGCCGAAATTCCTTCTTACAAGAAATGCGATGGAATGCGCACCATATCTGATGATCGGCTCAATAAAACCGTTGCAAATAATCATTAGGTCGTTACAATGCGTAACACTTTTGCAGCATGCTTTGTTTGTAGTTGTAAAAGTAGTCGTTAAGCCTGCTGATCTGGGATAATTCTAACAATAGGGACGAAAAATTAATGCGAAAAACTGCATTCCGCTGGGTTGTGGTAACCCAATCTGAGCGAGAAGGGCGCGTTATTTTCTCTAGAACAAGCCAAGTTATAGCAGACTTGCGGAGGCAAAAGTGAAAAAGCAGCAGTTACTAGCAGCGCTAATTCTGGTAGCAGTCGTTGCCTGGATGGGACTACCCATTGTAAGCCCGGATAATGCTGAAACGGTTATTGGAGATAGCGAAACAAGACCAACTACCGTGGTAGCACTTCCTGAAGGAGGGGCTGACTCCGAATCTCCAGATGTCGTAACTGTGCGCGCTAAACGCATCGGGGCTCAAACCTATACAGAACGTATCCGCGTCCGCGGTCGCACTCAGGCTTATCGACATGTGGAAGTGCGGGCAGAAGAAGCTGGACGTATTATCGGTAATCCAGTTAGCCGTGGCGCTCGAATCAATGAGGGCGATGTCCTATGCGAAATTGCTGTTGATAATCGAGAAGTGAACCTCCAAGAAGCGGTCAGCCGCCAGGAACAAGCCAAATTTGAATATGAAGGCGCATTAGATTTACAAGAGCAAGGATTGCAATCAGATGTTGTCGTTGCCCAACTCAAGGCAGCACTCGAGTCATCCAAAGCGGCTGTTGCCCGTGCCGAGTTAGCCCTGGAAAAAACCAAGATCGTTGCGCCTTTCGACGGCATCGTTGAAACCCGCACAGTCGAAGTTGGTGATTTATTAAACATCGGCGCGGTTTGTGCCTCGGTTTTAGATGACAGCCCGATGCTGCTAGTTGGATTAGTCCCAGAACAAGATGTAGGGGCATTAGCCACTGGAGCAAGAGTCACTGGTCATCTCTTAAGCGGCGAAGAAGTTGAAGGCACTGTGTCTTACCTAGCAAGAGCAGCAGATTCAGTTTCCCGCAGCTACCGTATCGAAATTGAAGTCGAACCTCGCTACGAAAATCTAAGAGAAGGTGTAACAGTAGAAATTCTAGTAAATGCCAACGAAGTCATTGCTCATAGAATTCCTTCCTCGTCATTAACTCTCGATGACACGGGAACAGTTGGCGTTAAAGTCATCGATCGCAACAATACCGTACAATTTTATAACATCGAGATTATTGGTGATGAAACCAATCAACTAGACCCCGGAATCTGGGTAACCGGACTCAGGGACACAGTTACTTTAGTAACTCTTGGGCAGGAAATTGTCTTTCCTGGACAAATTGTCGAAGCAAACCTCGATTGGGATAAGTAACGAGTCTCTGGTTCTCTCTATCCATGAAAACTTATATTGATGCGGCAATATCAAGGTCCAGAACTACTGTAAGTATTTTTGTCGTAACTCTGTTGGCAGGATTCGCTTCTTATCTCGCTATTCCCGTCGAAATGTATCCTGATGTCCAGGTACCCATGGTGGTTACTACCGTCATTCACGAAGGAATCTCACCGGAAGATGCCGAGAGATTATTGTCAAAGCCAGCCGAGCTGGAACTTAAGACAATAGATGGCATTGTTGAAGTCACCTCCTTCTCTAGCGAAGGTGCAGCAACTCTCATGACAGAATTCGACATTAGTTTCGAATCATCCGCTGCAATGGCAGAAGTGCGTGAAGCAATTAACCGCGCTAAAGCCCGCTTTCCTCAATCAACAGAAGAGCCAATCATTCAGGAGATGTCAGCTGCCTCCATGCCAATCGTACAAATCGCTATCGGTGGTGAAGGAGTTCCCGAAAGGACTCTACTAAGGATTGCAGAAGATCTAAAACGGGAGATCGAACTAGTACCTCAGGTTCTTGAAGCACCCATGGTGGGCAATCGAGAAGAGTTGTTGGAAGTGATTATTAATCCTTCCAAATTAGAAACCTATGGCATACCAAACAGCTCCATCGTGCAAACAGTGACCAGTAATAACCGTCTAATTGCTGCTGGGCAAGTCGATACTGGACAAGGCAGTTTCCCTGTTAAAGTACCAGGTCTAATCGAAAATGCTGATGATCTTTTTAACTTACCCCTGGTTTCTAATGATTTAGGCGTATTAACTGTCTCGGATTTGGCCGAGGTGCGCCGAACTTTTAAAGACGCTACTCGTTACTCCTACGCCAATCATTCTCAAAACATTTCGTTAAACGTAATGAAGCGCAAAGGGGCCAACCTGGTAGAAGCCTTCGAACAGATCGACGTCATTGTTGAAGAAATGCGACCTACGCTGCCTCCCGCAGTGACAATGGCTTATATAAATAATAGTGTTCCAATAGCGCTGGAACAAAATTCCGGTCTTTCAGGCAACATGGCAACTGCCATGGTGTTGGTGCTACTGGTGGTTATTGCTACGGTAGGTGTTCGCTCTGGGTTACTGGTTACTCTCGCTGTTCCTTTTTCTTTTTTCTTCGCTTTCATCATCATCAACATACTGGAATTCACTTATAACTTTATGGTGATTTTTGGATTACTACTCGGTCTCGGGATGCTGATCGATGGCGCCATCGTAATGGTGGAGTATGCCGACCGGAAGATGGCGGAAGGGCTAGATAGTCGAGAGGCCTATAAAGCTTCCGTAAAACGTATGTTCTGGCCTATTACTGCTTCCACAGCCACTACCTTAGCTGCTTTTCTACCCTTAATGTTCTGGCCTGGCGTGTCAGGACAATTCATGAGCTACTTACCCATTACAGTATTCGCCGTGCTAATTGGATCACTGTTTTACGCGCTGTTGTTCGCCCCAGCCATCGGCGCACTAATTGGTAAATCAACTGATGCAGACCGCACATACTTAAAGAATTTAGAGGAAGGTAATCCCGACAAAGTTACAGGCATTACTGGTGTCTATGCATCAATTTTAGAAAAAGCTGTAAACATTCCTGGCACGATTTTCATATTAAGCATTGCAACTTTAGTTAGTATTATCATAGCTTACGATCGCTGGGGTTCAGGTATCGAGTTTTTTGTTACTCCAGAACCTTTACAAACCCAGGTCCAGATTTTTGCTAGAGGTAATTTGTCTCCAGCAGAACTGCGAGACATCATGTTGGATGCAGAACAGCGCATTCAGGAAATAGGTTATTACGAAGGTATTGTTACTCAATCTGGGGCCGGAGCTCAATCTGCTGGACCCATGCAAGCGGCTCCTGATCTGGTTGGTACGATCTTCGTTGAATTAACTGACCGCCGTACTCGCGACTTCGATGGATTCGAAATTGAAAACATGTATCGCGAGGCGATCTCGCAAATCCCTGGGGTGCGCGCGGAAATCGTATCAGTCGAACAAGGTCCTCCTGTAGGAAAAGAGATTCAGGTAGAGCTTTCTGGCGAAGAATTGGATCTGTTATTTATTGAAGCGGGGCGCATCCGTGAATTCATGGAAAATGAAATGACTGGCCTCATCGACATCGATGATACGGCTCCGCTTCCTGGTATCGAATGGGAAATCAACGTAGATAGAGCCCAAGCGGCCATGCTTGGCGCCAACATGTCAGAGATAGGTGCTGCAGTTCAATTGCTTACCAATGGCATCTTCATGGGAGACTACCGGCCCGACGACAGCGAAGAAGAGGTAGACATTAGAGTCAGATACCCAGTGGAATATCGAGGTATCGATCAACTCGATACTATTCGTATCAGCACTCCGAATGGGCCGGTACCTATCAGTAGCTTTGTTACTCGCGAAGCCAAACAGAAAGTCAGCTCAATACAGCGCGTAGATAGCAGCCGGGTTGTGTATATCCGCGCTAATCCCGCACCTGGCACTGTAGCGGACAATAAACTACAGGAACTGGCAGCATGGCTCGAAGCTAACCCACCTGTTGCAGAAGTGGACTACCTATTCCGCGGCGCTAATGAGGAACAGGAAGAATCCGCCGAATTCTTAATTCAGGCTTTCGCCCTGGCGATGGCATTAATGGCGATATTGTTGGTGACTCAGTTTAATAGTTACTACCAGGCCCTACTCATACTTTCGTCGGTCCTTTTATCTACCTCAGGTGTTTTACTGGGATTGCTGGCAACCGGTCAAACCTTCAGTGTCATGTTGACAGGAATAGGTATCGTCGCCCTGGCAGGAATTATTGTGAATAACAATATTGTACTTATCGATACCTTTAACCTGCTCCGGCGCGAACATCCAAAATGGACCCTAAAAGAAACCATTGTCCATACCGGCATACAAAGATTACGTCCAGTATTCCTAACCACATTCACTACTGGCTTTGGCTTGCTGCCACTAGCTATTGGCATGTCATTTGACTTGATCAGTGCTGAGATCGAGATTGGCGGTCCGATCGCATCTCAATGGGCTGGACTCGCTTCTACTATCGTATTCGGCCTTTCCTTTGCCACCATACTAACCTTGGTAGTTACCCCTGTCATGCTAGCGCTGCCAGATAGATTGCGTCACATGTTTAGAAGAGAAACTAAAATAGCTCCTAAGGCTGAACCCAGCCTGGGCGTCTAATTCAATTGGAATAGTCTCTATGAGTTCAATTGTAAGTTCCGATTTAATCATGTAAAAATGGTTGTTACTCGTAGCAGACGATACACATAGATGGGACTGTTAGTAGCCTTTTTTTTAGGCAGTATTTTCTTCTCCTTCCTTTGCTCAATCCTGGAAGCTGTTTTGCTTAGCGTCACTCCTGCCTATGTAGGAATCAAGGAGCAGGAAGGCTCTTCAATAGCCAAAGATCTTGCGGCTTTTAAAGAAGATATCGATAGACCGCTGGCGGCTATACTCACCCTAAATACAATTGCTCACACAGCTGGCGCGATCTTAGTCGGTTCTCAGGCCACCGTAATATTCGGTGCAACATCATTAGAAATTCTTGGAGTGACGCTAATAAGTTGGGAATTCCTGATAGCGGCAGGTATGACTTTAGCTGTCTTGGTGTTTTCAGAAATAATACCCAAGACGATCGGCGCTAATAACTGGGAAGCCTTAACTCCTTTTACCGTTCCCACGTTAAAAGTAATGATCTTCTTGCTGGCTCCACTAACCTGGCTTTTCCCCTTAATCACTCGACATCTCAAAAAAGACAAAGATAAACCTATTCTTAGCCGCACTGATTTCGCAGTAATGACTGACCTGGGTAAAGAAAGTGGTGCGCTGGAAGAAAATGAGCAGAAAATTATTCAGAATCTGCTCAAATTCAGTAAGGTTCTAGTGAAGGACATTATGACTCCTCGCATTGTGGTTATTTCTGCCAATGAAGACACCACAGTACGAGAATTCCATGACGAACATGCGTCTCTGGCCTTTTCACGCATACCAATTTATCGTGAGAATGGTGACAACATCACAGGTTACGCACTTAAAGACGAGCTCTTACTGAACCTGGTTGATGACAAAGATCATACACCACTAAATAAAATACGGCGTGACATTATCGTCGTGCATGCTTCTGTCCCCATTCCGGATTTACTCGATACATTTATCTCTAAAAAGGAACACATGGCTCTTGTTGTTGATGAGTTTGGCGGTACTGAAGGAATCGTTACCATGGAAGACATAATAGAAACTTTGTTAGGACTCGAAATAGTCGATGAGTCTGACGGCACTGAGGACATGCAGGCACTGGCAAGGAAAAATTGGGAACGACGCGCCAAGCGTATGGGAATAATTGCGCCGGAAGAAGAAGATTAACTTACATATATCTAGCGCTCGTTGGATATTTTATAAGCCTTAAAAAACTACCTTATTCTTGCCCAACTGTTTTAGGATTTTTCTCACTTGAAAGTCAAAATCTAGGGCGTTGTTACAAATTGTCACCTCCTCAAGAAACCGTAAAAGGCTGTGATAAGATTTTTGTAGTTTACGGTTTGAGGCATTAAGGATATGACTCGCGCCAGTAAATAGCTAAATGCAGGAGCTTGGGGGGTTTCTTTGTTCCCCCCCCCTTTTTTTAAACATTGAGTGGCTTTCAAGTCTTCTCTTTAGCGCTCTCTTCAATTTCCCATCTAAAGATTTTAAGCAAGCGTCATTTATGCGCTTAAATTGTAGTATTTATGTTGTAAGGATGATGCAGGCTTGTATCATCTTGGTTGAATTTTTACAAAAGAATAAGAGCTGACATTTTCCGACAGCGAATTTAACTAACTAATTTACGGTTGGATTTTGAAAAATGTTAGCGGTAAGTACGGTTAGCGATTAATGCTTCTGCGATTATCAACGCCATTACTAAAGCAAGTATCCACCACCAAATCCGTTGTGGCCGTTCAAGTTCTTCGATTAATTGAGCTGTCTGTACTTCTCTTGAACGAATTGGATTGGTGTCCGGGTTAATAATCGAATCATAAAGATTCTCAATCGGAGTGCGGGCAAAGTTGGATTCTTCGGGAAGTATATTGATTGCAAATTGTGCGGGCTCACCATCAATGTCAGCAGAAATAAACCCTGGGGTCCCTGCCTGAATTACAAATCCATCATTGGTGAACTCGATGGCATTGCCGTCAGCGTCCTGAGCGGCAATAACATTGGCCTCACCACTTGGATCTAGAGAAAAATTATCTCCTATCCGGAAAGATCTTTGATTCGATTCCGGTTGCACTAAATGGCGCAGGGTTTCATGTACAAAAGGGAGAAATAGTCCTTGCAGAGCCAAGTTATTCCATTCGAGATCCATGGCGGAAGCGAATAGGATTACCTTGCCATCCCCTACCGTTCTTTCAACCAGAGCTGGCTCTGTGTTATCGAATTGCATTAGCACATCAGCGCTTTCATTAGGGATTAATCGCCAGTGGCCTTCAAAACGAGCTGACCAATCACTATCCAGTGGCCGCAAAATAGGGTGACGGCGATCGAAATCTGCAATCACCAGATAATCTTCAGAATTTAGATCCTGGTTTTCCAATACCGCAGGTGCTATGGATTCAAATTGTTGGTTGAAGAGACCGGGTTCTACGCGATCGCCAGGGGCTACCAATAAGGCACCACCGGTCTCCACATACTCGGCGATTGCGCCAGCCTGAGCAGTACTGAGATTGCCAACATTGAGTAAGACCGCAACATCACTCTGTCTAAGCGCTGCTTCACTGAGTTCACCTGGTTCTATACTGTCCAGCTCAAAAGGGGATTCTTCACCACTACTTACTGCTAACCCAAACCAATGACCTTCATCATCGAACCAATTATCTGAGGATTCACCATTCACAACCAGCACGCGAATCTTGGGCAATACTTCAACGGTAAAAAAATAAGAATTGTCGACAGCGAAATTATCACCAGCTACTCGCACTTCACCGACATGGGTACCTTCACTTTCGAATACTGTAGAAAAGGTGATTACTTCTTCCGATCTGTCTCCGAGATTAACCGGCTGGCGATCAACCATCTGTCCATTAATACTGAGGCTAACTTCACCTTCATCGAGATAAAGAGTTCCTGTAGTTCTTACTCTAGCCAAGATCTGTTGTTCTGAAGCATCTTCCATTAACCGATCCGGTGAGCGCACATCGGTTAACACCAAATTACTGCTTTCTTCTGCACCTACATCGATACCAGTAAAGGCAACACCGGGTGCTAGCTTCCAGCCTTCCTCAGATGACTGCATGGCTACATCTTGGAAATCGGAAATTAAGTAAACTGCCCGATTTTCAAAGCGAGATTCTTCCAGCATTTGATCTGCTAAGCGCAGGTTTGGCATGAATCGAGTAGCGCCGTATCCTGCCTCGGGTATTTCATCGATGGCTGTGCGAATACTGTCAAGGTCAGTCGTTAATTCTCTAACCAATTGCGCGGAGTCTGAGAAACCAACTAAGGCCACTTCGTCTCCTGCTGTCATAGTACTCAGAATATCAAGCGCTCCCTGCTTGGCCTGATCGAAAGCTTCCTCATACTGCATGCTCATAGAGAGATCCAATAGGATCACGGCGGATTGAGGATCTGCGTCCAGCAATCGGGCAACTGACTGGTTTATTAACGGTCGCGCAAAAGCCATGACCAGGAGTGCAATAACCGCTGACCGAAGCAGCAAAAGTAATATTTGTTGCAGGTGCTGAAAGAGTACCAATTTCTTCGAGGTTTTCTTCAGGAACCTGATAGTACTGAACATGATCTTGGGTGGTTTTTCGCGGCGAATTAGATGGATCGCGATTGGTATCAAAGCGGCAAGCAACCCAATCAGAAATAGTGGAGTAAGGAAAACCATTAAAAACTCTTCGCCCGTTTAGCCATATAATTGGACAAGGCTTCATCCAGAGGTTCAGCAGTATTAAGCAAACAATAATCCACCCCACTACTCTGACACTGTTTGCGACAATAAGACAGGAATTCGTTGAGATTTTCCAGATAGGCGTTACGTATGGCGGCCGGCGAAGTGATATAAGATTCGTCGTCTTCCATATCGATAAACTCAGATGCCTCATTGAATGGGAAATTCAGTTCTGCATCGTCCATGATTTGGAAAGTAATTACATCATTACCCATGCCACGCAGATTTTGCAGCGTATTAATGATGCGCTCTTCATCATCCAGCATATCGCTGATGAGAATCACGAAACTCTTTTTGTTTAATGATGCCGCCAAATCCGTTAGAGGTTTTACTACGTCAGTTTTCTTTCCGGATTCTACTTGAGCCAGAGTGCGAAGAACCTGCATCAAATGGGGTTGGCGACATTTAGCTGGAAGGTAGTTTCGTATCTCATCATCGAAGGTAATTAATCCAACTGCATCGCGTTGACGCATAATGAAATAAGAAAGTGCAGAAGCGAGCGTGATGCCATAATTCAGTTTGCTTATTCCGCCAGAGGAATAAGCCATGGATGCACTGGTATCCAATAAGATGACACAACGCACGTTGGTTTCGTCTTCATATTGTTTTATGTACAGCTTGTCACTACGAGCATATAACTTCCAATCAACGTGGCGCATGTCATCGCCTCGTTGATAGTGTCGGTAATCATTAAACTCGACACTAAAGCCCCGATTCGGGCTCTTGTGTAACCCAGAAAGAAATCCTTCTACAACAACACGAGCCCGTAACTCGAGATTACTGAGCCCGGCTAGAACGCTTGGATCTAGGAAGTTTAAAGATTCGGACATTGAATAGTATTAGTCGAATTACCCTGAGATTTAAATATCAGACGCTGGTTCAGGCACAGCTTCCAACAAGCGTTCAATTACATCGTTGGTGGATACCCGTTCTGCTTCAGCATGGAAGTTGAGCAATAACCTGTGTCGCATCACTGACGGCGCCAAGGCTCTTACATCACCATAAGAAACATTATAGCGACCCAGCAGCAATGCCCTGACTTTACCTGCGAGAATTAAGTTCTGAGATGCGCGAATTCCAGCCCCCCAGCTCACCCAGTCTTTAATGAAATCTGGTGAAGATTCAGTTTGGGGGCGAGAAGCATGGACCAGTCGCACCGCATATTGAATAACCGCTTCAGCTGCAGGAACCTGACGGGCAATGCGCTGAAAATCCAGAATATCTTCGCCACCCAATGGGTGAGCAAGACCAGTTTCATGAGTCTGAGTAGTCTGACTAACAACCGTTACTTCGTCAGCTTCTGACAAGTAATCCAATTCAATCTTGAACATGAAGCGGTCGAGCTGGGCTTCAGGTAGTGGATACGTTCCTTCCAGTTCAATTGGGTTTTGGGTAGCTAATACGAAAAATGGTTGTGCCATTGGGTGGGTTACACCCGCGGCCGTTACTTGCCGCTCTTCCATTGCTTCCAGCAACGATGACTGGGTTTTCGGTGGCGTTCGGTTAATTTCGTCCGCAAGTAGAATGCTGGTAAAGATTGGGCCTTTAACAAATTTCAGTTCGCGACTACCACCTTTCTCTTCAACTACTTCTGCACCAACCACGTCAGCAGGCATTAAGTCAGGCGTAAACTGAATACGACTAAAGTCCACTTGCAGAATATCCGCAACAGTCTTAATAAGAAGTGTTTTCGCAAGACCAGGTACACCGGTTACGAGAACGTGGCCACCACCAAACAAGGCAATTAACAGCTCATCTATAATTTCTTCCTGACCAATAATAATCTTTTTAATTTCAGCAACAATTTTATCCCTGCCTTCCTGCATCCGTTTTACCAACGCGAGATCATCCTGATCCTCAATTTCTAATACTTCATCTGTTTCAGCTGTATCTGCCATTTTTTAATTCCCGTCAGTCAGTGACTAAATGCATAGATTAAAAAGTTAATTCCGATTTTGTACGCTTCATTGGTGAATTTAGTTGGATAAGGCTCATAAAAAGTATGTTCCCATCCATCACCAAGGTCGGTGTTATAATTTGCGATCATCATGATCCGGCCATCATCATCTAATACCGCATATACTTCCGGTGGATAACTCGGATCATCGAGATTCATAAAACCGCCAAA
Organism: Pseudohongiellaceae bacterium; assembly: GCA_045565735.1. GTDB lineage: Bacteria > Pseudomonadota > Gammaproteobacteria > Pseudomonadales > Pseudohongiellaceae > UBA9145. Next base: position 25,685 of record JBJLER010000023.1, on the reverse strand, counting down.
GTCCCAGGTCACCATACGACCGGGTACTTGAGCGAATTCATCGATATCAAAAAAGATATGGAAAATTTCGTGACTGGGATCCAGCTGCATTATTTCCCGATCAGGAAATATTTTCTGTATCTCCATAAACATATCGTCGAGGTGTGGCTGTCCCCAGAAGTCATCAACCATGACGAAGCCGCCTCGGAACATAAACTCTCGCAGCGCTTCTATTTCTTCAGGCGAAAAATTCGGGCCGCTATAGGAAGAGCCAATCGGCACTCGCTTCCAGTTCATATAAAGGAAGATATGCTCGAATAAACGCGGATCCGTTAGCTGGATGTAGTCGTGGTTTCTTGGGTTCGTATCAACATTGGTGTAGCGCATTACACCGCGCAAAAAATTCTCATCGGAATCTGGATAGTCCGTATCCCACCAGCCACCCCGGCGAAAACCATATTGGCCGCCACGATGATTCGTGTATTGACCGCGCATCCAGGTAAATTCGGTAATTTCGTTACCATAGATAGCCCGATCTTCGTTATTGCCAAATTGCAAAACTTGGGTGAGGGAAAGCTGTGCCCACAAAGCACAACTTATGGCTACGCCAATTTTGGCAATACTTCTGGTCACTAATTGGGGGCCCCATCTAGTGACTGCAATAATACCTCCTGGGCTCGACGATAGCTTGGGGCTTCCTCCAGCGCATAGAGCACGCTTTGTTTCGCCTCGTCTATTTGTCCGTTCTTTAAATAAGCTTCTGCGAGATCGGTGCGAGCCTCCACTGGATCGCTTATCTCCAGCTTAAGCAGAACTTCGTATTCAGTTACCGCTAAGGCCGAGTCATCGATAGCGGTCGCATATCTCGCTTTCAATTCGTGCACTCCGCTACGATAGGGATCCACCTGAATTGCCCGATCAATGTAGTATGCAGCACGATCAAAGTTTTGCCCTGCTAGAGCCGCATCAGCCAAAATCATTGCGGAGTCATAGTCGTGCTGCAAATTTTCCAAGAGGATTTCCAGCCAGCGTAATTGTTCGGCGCGGTTTTCTTCGCGATCATAGATCTGCGACAACACCAAAGCCGGGGATGGATAACCCGTATAAGAAGGCAACATATCGTTCGCCGTGATTAGGTGAAACTTTGCTTGTTCAAAATCTTCTTCTTTAAACAGAACTATTCCCAATTGCAAATGAGCTTGGAAGTCCCGGGCGTTTTCTTCGATTCTGGAACGCATATGTTGTTTCAGCGACGCATTGTTATAGAGCTCTGCTAAAATCGCGCTGGAATTTTCACGGATACCATGACCATGCCCCTCACCTTCATCTGGGACATCTTCGGTATGGACAAACACATTGATTTCTTCTACGCGACGATCTATCCAACCAAGGAATCCGTCATTAAATTGATCCAGAGTTAGTTGAAATACTTCATCGAAACGCTCTGAATCTTCTTTTACCACTGCGTACTGATCGATGAACTCGGCTAACTTTTCGAAACCGTATTCTTCGGTGATGTAATCAACGACCAGATAAGATTGAAAATAGGCGAAGCCAAGGTCTGCGTTGTTGCGCGCGCCAGAGAAACCGGAATTCAAATCTTTTATGTGAAGAAGTTTGTCCTCAGTTGCAGCTCTTACCAAATCCAATCCCTGGCTGCGGCCCCAATAAGGTCGACCTTCTCGCTCTTCCCAAACGGAAATGCCTTCCGATAACCAGCGAGGCATACGGTTGTTGGTCATCTGCAATGTAATAACATGCATGAACTCGTGCCAGACAATTTCCTGCCAATTTGCTGACAATGTATCTGGTGAAATTAGTGTAACCACTTTACCGAAACAGATTCCAACTAAAGGACCAATGTCTGGTAAACCAACGGAGCGCACGGCAAAGTCTTCGGTATTTTCGAACACTTCGATCAGAACCGGCCCTTCTGGTTCGAAACCATATTTAGCAGTAAGTGTGTCCCAGCTTTCTTCCAAAAGAGGTTCCAAATAAGGCCAGAGAATATCTGCGTCGTTTTCACTCATGTGAACCTTGAAATTCTCGCTTTCTAAAGTCGCATAGGTTTCTAGAGTATCGAATACCTTTAGCATGTTAGAGGTGAGTACATTAAAAGGATCGTTTTCAAAACTAATCTCGAGATTAGCCTTACCCTCTTCCTCTTCACCGAGACGAATCAAATTACTGCCTAATAAGGTATAGCCCTGCCAATACTCCGAGTCGGACTCAATAGCCGCGCGAGCAAATTCAACTGCTTCGGCAAATAAATAGTTATTACCAAAAGTGTCAGCAACATCACCTAAAAATTGCGGATTGTTAGGACTAAATTCGTCCACCTGTGACTTGAAGGCTTCGTATTCATCTTCGCGCTGATTAAATGCTGCCTGCGCGGCAAGAATGCTAAGGGTCTTTAATGATTCTGGATTAATATTTAGCGCCCGTTCGAAATATTCCAACGCTTCATCCTGCCGACTGGCCATTAACAGTAGTTGGCCATAGGCTTCCATGGCGATCACTGAATTAGGATTGATCGCTAGAGCTCTTTGTAAGGAGCGTTCATCGCCAACCACACGAGCGATACCAACCAGTGCAGGTACGTAGCGACTGTTTATATCAAGAGCATCCTGATATGAGCGCTCCGCATCACTGGCATTGTATTTCTCAAGGAATAAATCACCCCACAGGACATGGGCTTCTAAATTATTGGGATTAGCACGAGTTGCTTCATCAAACAAACTATTAGCATCGTGAAAGTTTCCTAATAACCAACTCGCCAATGCCACCATAACCACATCTTCCGAAGCAAACACCAAACCATTGTTGTAGCGCTGCACTGCGCGATCTAAGTACTCTCCTGCCTCCGCTTTTCTCCCCACAAACCGCAACAGGCTGCCATACTGGACTAGCGCCCGGACTGGCGGCTCAAATTGACCTTCTATTAATACTGATAAAATTTCGATTGCTTCCGCTGACTGACCAATAGATCTTTTTACTTCTGCCAGCTGGGTGCTTAGCAAGGGGTAGCTGGCATAATCGTCATCTTCAATTACCTGTTCAATAATGTTTATTGCTTCCTGCGTATTCCCCATCATGAAGAATGCTTTACTGGCACCCACAATACCTTCATTACGATCGAGACCGTCTGCCATTTGGAATATGTCAGCAGCAGCGGCATAGGAACCGTTAATTAACAACTGCTCGCCTCGAAAAAGAGGTGACTCACCGGTATTGGTTTGTTGTTGCTGCGCTAATAGCGGTGCAGCAAACAAACAGCTCAACAAAAAGCTGCTAAGAGTTAAATGATATTTATTGCAGAGGTGGAGTTTCATTAGTCTGCTCACTCGAAGTTTCGTCAGCGCTGATTTCCTCTTCTTCAGGAAGACCAGCTACATCATTAAATCGGCCCGTAGCTCTTGCTAGATCTACTAAAAGCCCTTCCATTTGTTCCCAGTAATCGGCATCAAGAAAATCCTGCTTGCGGCCACGCAAAATAAATACAGAACGTTCTATCTCCTGCATTTTTGCTTTAAACTCCCGCGCCTCCTGGCTGAGATTAGCGGTATCGTCAACCAATGTGTCGATGTACGCAATTTCTGCCAAACGACCATCGATCGCATCGACAGTTGGGTTCAAGGCAAACAAAGCATCGCCGTTGTCATCGAGGCCAGCATGTTCCGACGCTAATCGACCCTGCTCTTCGTACCAGGCTTCTACATTGTTCTTGGCATATTCGAAAGCTTCCAACATGGAAACCCGATTATTCTTGTCTCTATCTCCATTACGACTATCTAGGGCTTCAATGAAGTAACGAGAAAAAATCGGATCGTAGCGTTCCGAAGGAGATCTAGTCGAAGAAATGACTACTCGCCCCTCACTGGAAAGTGAGGTTGAGAACCCATAAGAAGCACTGGTTGTGTTTACGATGACAATATCTTGGCGATCGAATTGGTCTAGGAGGGTTGCAAATTCGCTACCAGTCATATCCGGACCAACAATGTTAAACTTGGCTTCTTCTTCAGCACCGGAACCATGTCCAATTAAATAGAGAGTGATTTGATCCCCCGTCGCAACTCTGCTGGCTAAATCTGATAAAGCTTGTTCAATACTTTGCCGGTCGGTGGCACCATCTACACGATCACCGCCAGGTAGAGCTGGTGCACCGCGACCGTAAAGCAGGGTGATTGTGTCAGAGCTGTAGCCATAATCCCGGGTAAGAATATCGTGTAATGAAAAAGACCACTGGCGAAACTGTGCCTGATTAGTTTCGCCAACCGTTGGTCCAGTAATAATTACTGCCCACTTGGTTGCATCGGAACTATCAAGAAAATAATTTGCCGCGCCCTCTAATTCATTATTTGGTTCGTCGAGTTGCGCACTAAGGGATCCACTCACAACTAAGGTTATGATAATTGAAAGCAGCTTAAATATTTTTGTTCTTGTCATTTAACTAGTCACTAACTTTTTCATTTTTTTATGCGCAAACTTCCTTAAGACAGCCCTTTCATTCTTCGTGAAATCCAATCTATGCAGAGCAATAAGATTAGCAGCGCCAATAACCAGGGCTGATCCCAAAGATCTATTTGTACTTCCAGTGAATACGCGTTGGGAGTGAACTCAACGCTTTCAGGCAACCCATTCACATCACTAAGATTGAAGTAAGATCCTCCGCTGGCGTCGGCAATGCGACCTAACAGAACCGCATCCATTTCCGCATTGGTGTATTCACGCAAAGAAGGTGTAACCACAAAGGCGGTGCGCTTTTCCGAAGCATCAACAGCAGCATCGCCGGCAGCACTGGCAACATCAACTAATAAACTGAACACACCCTCTTCTTCAACAGTAAAGTTGGCACGATAAACACCGTCTTCCTCGATATTCCACTCCATTGGCACATCGATAACCTGATCTAAAGGATCCGTAGTTTGCATCCAAAGGGTAGCGTCGTTATCAGGTTCATACTGGTCATTTAGCACCAGCGCAGTGACATTCACTTCATCACCAACGTTATAAAACTCTCGATCGAATTCGATTGTGATACGTTCCGGCGCAGAGACCGCCAACCAGCGCAACAATTGACGCCAGATAGTCTCATGAGATTGATCTTCTGAATGCATCATCATCTGCCAACGCCAAGTGCTTGCAGTAGTAACTGACACACTGCGGCCACTGCCATAACGCTGTTGCGCAACGATTGGAAGAAGTTGATTCTGGTATTGCAGAACTGGGTGCTCTAACAAAACTGTTGCACCCGGTTTAATGCGGCCAGTTACGTACACACCTTGTAACTCTGGTAACTGTCGCCAAAAATTTTCGTTCAGGGAATCTTCGCCTGACAATCTTAATAGAGGAGAGAATTCTCCATTATTTGTTAATCGAGGATAGAACAGCTCAGCGGTAGGATGATCTCCGCGGCGTATGCCCCCTCTTAAATGTCCTGGTAGAAAGTTTTCTTCGACTATTGTGACCGGCAAGATATCAGCGATTGGTGTATCGATAAACTCTTCGTCCACCATCCCGCTCATTAAGAAACCGCCGCCTCGTTCAGCAACGAACTCATCGATCATTTGCAACTGATCGTCGTTAAAAAAACTCTCTTCAATGTCACCTAGCACGATAGCTTCGTAGGCGTAGAGATCTTCTTTCGACGCAGGAAAGCCTTCCGCTAGCTCCGTAGGTGATTCAATACCCTGACGGTAGTATTTTTCTGGGCCGGTTTGTAGATAGGTGGCTAATCGTATGGAATCATCTCCCTGCACAGCTCGACGTATAAACTTATATTCGTTGCGGGGATGTCCTTCTATGTATAGAACATCGAGTGGAGGTTTTTCAGTGTTGTCTACGAGGAAACTGTAGGAGTTGTTTTGCTCGATGATTTCACCACTCTGCAATTCAATCTGTAAGTCATAAACAATTAGCTCGGGGCGTTCCGGAGTCAATTCCAGATCAAAGCGTCGCGCAACACCCTCCGCTCCTAACGTAACTACTTCGGATGCGACGATCTCTTCACCATCACGTATAGAAAGTCCTACTTCCTGGCCCTCGAAGCCTTGATGGTTCACATCCACTTGAACATTAAATACAGAACCTTCGAGTACAGTTTTCGCAGCAGTGACATCGACAATGCCAATATCTTGAGGAATATCTTCCTGGCCTACTCCAACGGTAAAGATTGGAATTCGCCTATTGCCAAAATCTTGGGCGGTATTAATTGGATCAGAATCGCCATTGTCGGCACCGTCAGTAACAAGCACCAAACCACCAAGGCGTAATCCATTTAACTGATCGTCAACATATTGCAGCGCCTGATCGACAGAAGAAGCTGTGCCCTCTTCACTAAGGCCTTCCATTCCATTAATGCGTTGAGTTTGACCGTCAAAGCGAAAGGTTCGAATCTGAAAGAATTCAGATAACTCATCGATGACCCCATCTTCGAAGAAAGCCTCACCAATGGCTGCCTGTCGCGATTGGCCACCAGGAAGGTCAGCAATAGACATGCTTTGGGAATCATCGATTAATACACCGAGATAAGTTTCCTGCGGTGCAGCCTGCATGGTAGTGATAACCGGTCTGAGTAGGCAGAAAAGAATCAGCACCAGCACACTGGAACGAGTAGTGACAAAGAAAGTTTTCCAACCAGGAGTCAGTGGTCGAGTAGTTTTGAAATAGGTTAACCAGACTCCTGCGACAATGAGCAGAACAAAAACACCGAATAACCACGGGCTAATGCCGTAAGCAAAGCTAAAGGTGCCTTCTTCGAGTGCAGTGAGGAGATTAGGTTGTGTGTATTGCATTGCTACTGAGCCTGGTTTTCAGACCCCTGATTTTCTGACAATACACGATAGTATTCCTGCACCAAGTCGCGATATTCATCTGGAATATCTTCTTCGACGGTTGCATACAATTTGTTATTGATGGCATCTAACTCGGCTTGCGCTCTAAGCGCGCCTTCCAATTCAATAATCGGTTCCAATAACTCTCTGAATAATTCAGGCTGGTTAAGAAAATCTTCAATATCCTGCTGCGTCAAAATCTGACGAATGGAACGTGCATTACCCCAAGGTAAGTTATTGCCATCGTCAGTAACTCGGCCACCGATACCAGCACGATCCTGATTCACTCCGCGAGCTCCTCCGATCTGCTGTTGCCCCCCTGCTGCATTTGCCTGACCCGGCTGACCGCCCTGTTGCTGTCCATTGGACTGCTGGCCTCCAGGCTGTTGTCCACCCGCCTGCGCTTGTTGCTGCAATTGTCGTTGTAAGTCCTGCGCAAGTTGTTGTGAACGCTGCAATTGATCGCGCATTTCTCTGACTGTAGGCACACCTTCACTCGGCTGCCCATCTTCGTTGAATGCCGATGCCTGCTGTTGCAGATCTTCAACCCGCTCTCTTAACTCTTCCGCATTTCTTGCTGCCTGTGCTAACTGATCCGACGGTGAATTCATGTTCGCCGGATTTAAAGCCAGAAGTTGTTGCGCAAATTCTTCAATCTGCCCTTCTAGCTCGCCTTCGATATCTACGGACAGATTCACCATGCCATTGCGCAGCACCCGATTACTGGTTTGCATCTCCTCTCGAATTGGACGCAGGTCCCGAGAAGCTTCTTGCGCGTCAGACATTAAGCGCTGATCGTCGCTATCGCCTCGGGCGATGATTGCGCGCAACATGTCTTCGATTTCTTCGAGGTCTCGCTGTTGTTGTTGTTGCATTTCCACCAGGTCTTGCAGCTCCTCAGAATTGCGCACGGATTGTCTGGTTTGTCCTAATCCTTGTTGACGAGTTGTACCCTCCATAGCGTCCTGCAGCGCACGTTGCTGTTGCAGTAATTGCTGGCCACGTTGACCTAAATTCTGTGCTAATTGATTCACGGAACGATCAGTTTCCTGTTCCAATTCCTGTTGCCTTTCTCTTAAGTTCTCGAGCGCTTTCTGACTGCGTGCTGCAGCCATAGAAGCGGAATCACTTTCTGCCGCCTCCTGCATTTGTTCTGCAGCTCTTTGCAATGCAGTTTGCGGTTGTTGGCCGCCACCACCAGAACTGCTTGATGAGGATTGTGCTTGTTGTTGCGACTGCGACTGCTGTCCGCTCTGAGACTGTGAACTCTGCTGCCCACGTGACATTTGCTGTGCCAACTGCTGTGCTTCACGGCTCAACTGTTCCTGCTGCCGCATTAAGCGTTCTAATTCACGACGCTTTTGTTCTTCCGTCATTTGATCTTCGCGGCGGGCGAGATTTCTTTGGGCCCGAGTAAGGCCTTCTTGTCTCCGTGCCAGCTCTTCTAATTTATTCGCTTCTTCCTGTTGCTCGGGAGAGCCGCCGCGACGTTGATTTGGAGTCTCGTAACGATTTTCCAATTGACCCATTTCCATTTCAAAGAGCTCGCGCAAGTCTTCACGTTCCTGACGGGCACCACCACCACCGCCACCGCCGCCTTGCTGCATACTAATGTCAGTGCGGTTAATAGAGGCCTCTGACTTGAGGATGTATTGCAGTGCAAGCTGTTCCGGACGAAGTGCGCTGGTAATCTGTTCTAAGTCGAGGTCATCTGCAGCAAGATTCATTTGGTCTATCGCTAGAGAAAGATTTTCTACCGCGGCATCGTAAGTATCATCAGAAAAATTTAATCGTTCTGCTAATCGATCAATTGACATTCTTGCTCTATCGGTTGCTTCCCTTTGTGACTCGGCAATGATTTCTGCGTCACCACTGAATTCTTCCTGTGAAACCTGATCTTGTCTATTCTTTAACTTCCAAGTTGCAGCAATGATATCTTTTTGAATACTAACCAGAGCACTGGAATCACCTCCGCCCTGACCACCTCCGGCACCTTGTCCACCGCTCTGACCAGGGTTACGACGAAATTCTTGATCAGTTGGAATAACTTGCAAGAAATAGATATCGGAAATAACAGTTGCAGGACCTTCCAATCCATTATTATCAGCCAGGGTTAAGAAGTAGCTAACGAAATCGCCAGGCTCGACTTCCAAATCTTCCAGGTAGATAAGCTCATTACCGGAAACGTTGCGGATATTTTGTTCCGGAAGGAAGTCCACCTGAATCTCATCTAAGCCTACAACACTATAATTCAGCACGAACTCCGAAAGGCCATAATCGTCAGACGCATCTATTTCCAAAATGACCTCTTCGAGAGGCATTACATCTTGATCACGGCCAGGACGAACCAATGCCAATTCCGGCGGGTAGTCCTCGATAGCACGGATGAAATAATCCAATGGATTTTGGCTGCTTAAATCAGAGTAATCAGTGGCATTAATTCTATAAATTCCATCCTGATTAACAGTGAATCGAGCAATACCCACATTGCCATCTATTTGCAGTTCTAAATCTTCATAAGACGCATTGGGATTTATTTCACCTTCTTCACCGCGAAAGCTTTCTTCAAATTCCACATTGGCCGTTGCAATTGTCTTATTAAAAGTTACTCGTAAATCTACAACGGTTCCTTCGGGAACAACCATATCGCCGCTGTCTTCTTCGATAATGTCTTCAATACCAGTGTAATCCGGATAATCAAAAGCGAGATCGATCTGTTCTATCTGAGGCAAATCGAACAAGCTGATTTCAAATTGAGGTGAACTCTGTTCGCCTCGCTCATCGAAAGTCACGTAGTAAGTCGTGTCTTCGTCTAAAGAAGGAATATAATAGCTGTAAGTAGCGCTCTCGCTGCCGCTGCCGTCTCGAGACATTCGCAGATCACGCCAATTAACGTTGTCATCCTGGAGGCGCAGGGTAATGTTGTCAGGTATAGCGTTATTAACCCGCGCAATAATAGTTAGACTCTCGCCCCGCTGCATTTCCAAATCGCCAGGCTCGACGCTAATCTCAATATCTGCTTGAATTTCGACAATAACGATGGGTTCGTTAATGGCAAAAGGCCAAGCCAGACGGCTACCAGCATTAAGTAGCACTTCGGAACTTAGAAATATAGCGACAACTACTGCGATCACCGAAGCAGCAGAGCCAAAAGAAATCCAACTGGCTTGTGCTGGGGCAACAGTTTCAACTTCGCGCTGCTGTTGCTGAACATGTTCTTGTGCGTCTACCCAAAGTTGCTGAATAAATTGTTGCGAAACGCCTGCCCTTCCATGAATAAGATCTTCTTCATTAAACTCTAATGAAGTAAGCAACTCGTTGTTCTAAATCAGGAATGTGATCTTCGACATAGTGAGCAAGCCGACGATAATCGGTATGTCTTCTTTTTAATATAAGCGCGAACCACCAAACTAAAACTCCTATTCCTGCCAGGGAAATAAGAAATAAAAAAATGGTTCCGGCTTTGCCTAAATCTAACCAGACTGAAATCGATGTTGAAGCGAGGGCGAAAATTGAAGCTACTATCGCAAAATAGCTTCCTTGTTTGAGGATAAATAAATTAGTTCTCCGCCGTCGGAGAGTTTTGAGCGTGGCTCGTAGACTTTCAAATGTGGGTGAAGACATAGAGCCTCTTTTAAGACGTGTTATCGCGCTAACGGACCTCGATAATCCACTAAGGCGCTAAACGGTCGAAAGACTGGATTTCAAGCCTCTGGATGGGCTTCAAAACCCCTTCGAGCTGACCGCAAACGAAAGCAGATTGTCTCATTTTTTCGGGTTTAACTATCCCATTAACGGGCCCCGAAAAGCAAGGATTTAAAGGCCTGAATGAGGACAAAATCTTCGAGATATCAGTTAGTCGGAGTAATGTCAGCATCTGCCCGAAAATAGCCAGAATTTAGCTTCTTTTAACAGCATATTAAGCTTTACGAGAAATGCTGGATTTTTCTTTTAGGGCTATTCTGGATATCCCATTTCAGCGGGACGATAGTATTGAGAGTCTTTGGGGAAAACTCGGATGTTACTTACTGCAGCAGCAGCAACTAAATCATCAAGATTTCGATGCTCAATAATATCGGACAAGGTTGTCATAGTTGGTCGAGGAAGAACCCATTCCTCTGCTTCGGCTTCGGCAATTGCGTTGCGAGGTGAGATCCATTTGTGATCCAAGATCTCATCGTTGTCCACGGTAACCGAAACCGAATCATATAAAGGACAAATAAAAAACCAGGTACAAAATCGGCGGGGTAATTTTGGCGGCGTAGTCCAATGAGCAACATGAATAAGTTGCTCTTTATTTATTTCAATTCCAGCTTCTTCTTTGGTTTCTCTTACAGCCGCTCTCAGCGCGGCGGGATATTCTAGTTCGGCACCTGAACTATCAAAATCTTTATCATCGATGCGGCCACCAGGAAAAACCCAATGCCCACCGTGAAAAACCAAGCGGGAATTTCGCTGCAACAATAATACCTCAAGATCAGCCTTTTGTGGCGATTGACGCACAAGGACAACTGTAGCCGCTGGAACCGGTTCTAATTCACTCATTTATTACTTTTACTCTGGCGGAAAACAACGGTCGCAGATGATAGCGAATTTTTCAGCCCAAGCCACGGTGAATCATAATTAATTAAGAAGCAGCAGCAATTGCGCCGATCAAGTTCGCAGCATAGAATCCTGCCTCTTCTAAATCGCCTTAAATCTTTGAGAAAAAACTGAGGAACCCCTATGACTATTAGCTTTGAAAACAGGGTCGCAATAGTAACCGGTGCCGGCGGCGGCCTGGGGAAACAACATGCTCTCGAACTAGGACGCCGCGGGGCGAAAGTCGTTGTTAACGATCTAGGAGGCACTGTGGACGGTAGTGGAGGCTCAATCTCCGCCGCGGAAGCAGTCGCCCTAGAAATCAGTGATGCGGGCGGCACTGCGGTAGCAAATGGCGCCTCAGTCACCGACCTCAATGAGGTTCAGGCAATGGTTGATGAAACCATGAGTAACTGGGGGCGCATCGATATCCTGGTTAACAATGCAGGGATCTTGCGGGACAAAACTTTCGCCAAGATGGAAATTCCCAATTGGCATAAAGTGCTGGATGTTCATTTAAACGGCTCTATGAACTGCACCAAGTTAGCTTGGCCAATAATGATGGACCAAAACTACGGTCGAATCGTAATGACCACTTCTACTTCTGGCCTGTTCGGTAATTTCGGTCAGAGCAACTATGGTGCAGCAAAACTTGGCCTAGTGGGATTCATGAATACCCTGCGCTTTGAGGGTGCGAAATTTAATATTCACACCAATTCTATAGCGCCTATTGCTGCAACTCGAATGACATTGGAATTACCAGGATTTGAAAATAGTGCAGAACGCTTGGCACCGGCGCTAGTCACCCCAGCTGTTGTATTTTTGTGCAGCGAAGTTGCACCTAACGGTCGAATAATTCAGGCTGCTGGTGGACGCTATTACTCCGCTGACGTTCGCGAAAACACGGGAGTGGATTTAGGGTCTAATGCCTCGGTGGAAGACATTGCCACAAACATTGATGCCATACTCGATATGTCAATTAATTTAGGTATTCTGGAAAGACAGCAAAACAACTAGTTTGCGATAAGGCAGATTAGTCACTCGCGACTTAATCTGCCTGCACCTTTTCATCGGCCCTACTCCTCTATTCATTCCATCGGATTCGTGGACAAGAATTGACAAATAAGATTCTCCTCCTTTCTGCCTATGACGCAAGAAGCCACAAGATTTGGCGCCAGCGTCTGGCGCGAATGTTTCCTGACATAGGCTGGACACAATTAGCGCTGCCACCGCGCAATTTCAATTGGCGCATACGAGGAAATAGTTTGCACTGGGCATTCAATAACAGAGATGAACTTACCGCCAATTACGATTTGTTGATAGCCACATCTATGGTAGACCTCAGCAGTCTGCGCGGCCTGGTTCCAGAGCTGTCCGAACTTCCAACCATTATTTACTTTCATGAAAATCAGTTTGCCTACCCAGAAAACATTCAAAGAGCGGAAAATATCGAACCTTTATTAGTGCCAATTTATTCAGCGCTTTGCGCTGATAAGATCGTTTTTAATTCTAATTTTAATAGGGAAACTTTCTTAGAAGGCGTCAGGAGTCTTTTAAATAAACTTCCAGACAAGATTCCAGATTGCGTAGTAAAAAAACTCGAAGATAGTCTGATAACTCCGGTTCCTGTCTCAATCAGAAACCATAGGCGTATTGATTCAAAAACTTCTAATTGTCTTGAAGTGGTCTGGAACCATCGCTGGGAATATGACAAAGGTCCAGGGTTATTGCTGGAGATCGCGAATTTACTCTCAACTTCTGAATCGGCTATTCGTCTTCATATCGTCGGAGAGAGTTTTCGCCAAGTGCCAAAGGAATTCAGTCAGATTAGAGACCTACTCCAAGAGCATGCCAGCAGCTTAGCCATTGAAAGTGGACAGTTTGGCTACATCGAAGACGAGACTATCTACCATGGCCTACTAGCCAGTTGTGATGTGGTATTGTCCACGGCACGTCATGATTTTCAGGGCTTAGCAATTCAAGAGGCCTGTTTTGCAGGCTGTACTCCCTTAGCTCCAAATCGCTTAGTTTATCCAGAATACTTGCCGGAAAATCTTCTTTACCAAAGGCACGAAAGTGATGAAGCAACAGCCCAATTAGTACTGGAACGTCTGCAGCAATGGCTGACACTCAAACAAGAAGGTCAAGCTCTTCCGAAAATCGAATTGGAAAACTATGCTGCTGAAAAACTAAGAATGAATTATAAAGTGCTGTTTGAGTTTTCTAGTTAACTTGCTCTAGGACTGGAAAGACAATTTCCTGATCGATCTGAATGCGATTGAAATCTAGCTCAGGATTGTACTGACGAAGCAACCAGATTGGTGTGGAATAACGGTTGCGAGCAATAGCACCAATATTATCACCAGGCCTTACCTGATAGTTTTCAACATTCTGAATACGATAGTTACTGAAAAATTCCTGTTGCAAGGTGGAGTGATAATCACGTCGCCTAAGTTCAAACTCAGCAATGTTCACTCGAGAAAAATCTAGTGCAAGTCTTTCGCCGATGATCACCGGATCACGAAATGCCATGTTGTTGAGGCGGCGTAAATCCCACGCTCTGATACCTAGCCAGTCGGCATAATGACCGAGGGTTTCGGACGCCTGGATCTCAATGGAATTGTTTGACGCAACTGTGTAATCAGAAGGATCAGCGGCAAGAGCCTCCGCCAGCTGCTCATTGCTCTCACTAACATCTAGCACCGGGTCAATTGCTACTGCTGTTTCCTCTTCTGTAGTAACTGCCATTTCCAACTCTATATTATCTGGCAGCACAGCCGCCGGCGGTAAAATTTCTTCAGTGGCAGAATTCAGCGCAAGATGTACTGGATCCTCACTTTCTGTTGAAACCAGTTCTACTAGGGTTTCTTCCATTGGTAATAGCTCATCATTAAAAGCTATAGCAGCGACTGGTGGCTCTTCTGCTACTTCTATCTCAGAATCGTTGACTATTTCACCAATCTCTTCAGCAAAGGCCAACTGTGTCGGTGGCGATGGAGGTGCGCTGGCTTCTATAGAAGCAGCCGCTCCCTGTTCCACTAGACTGGAACCGAAACCAGGTAATCGAATTTGCTGACCGGGATAGATTCGATTGCTATCCTGAATTCCATTGGCGCTGAGCAGGGCCGCTTCGGGCACACCATAGCGTGCCGCAATAAGAGAAACAGTATCTCCTCGGCGCACTGTGTATTCGCCATCTTCAGGTGGCTCGCCTCCAGCCTGGGCAATTAATTGTTGCGAGCTGATATTGTCTTGAGGCAGAAGAAGTCGCTGACCAATTTGGATACGATTACGACTGCGCAATTGATTCAATGAAACGAGTCGATTAACAGAAGTATTAAAACGGCGTGCAATTACAGAAAGACTATCGCCTCTTTCCACCACATAAGCGACATCCGGTGTTTGCACGTCGAATTTGAAATCGCTAGGGATTAGCGCGAGCAAATTGCCTGAATTCACAGCCTGCTCGCGCACCTTAATAGTGTAACCATTAGGTATACGTTTGTTGCCTTCCCAGATTGCTGGACGCAATGCTCGATTGTCCGCTTCAAGTTGCTCCAGACTGATACCGATGGATCGGGCAAAAACCTCGGCATCGATATAGGCATCGGTTACTACTTCCCAGAAACTAGGGGCTGGATCTAAGCGAAAATCACCAAAATATTCCTGGGCATTGTTTTCAACATGAATAACCGCAAGAAATTGAGCGTAGAAATTACGTGAAGCGAAACCAAAAGCCCGGCCACGATAATTGGCAATGATTTTCTCAATATCGGTAGTGCCAGTCTGACGAACAGCACGGGCAATTCCACCGGCACCATGATTGTATGCTGTAAGCGCTAAGGGCCAGGTTCCTAACACCGAGTAGTTGTATTCCAACAAACTCATCGCTGCTCCGGTGGCAGTGTAAGGATCCATGCGCTCGTCAACAATATGATCGACCCGCATAAAGCGTCTAGCTGTATCTCGACCAAACTGCCACATGCCGGCAGCTGAAGCGCTGGAATAGGCATTTGGATTAAACGATGACTCGACGTGAGGAAGAACACCTAATTCAATTGGCAATCCTTTCTCCCGAATAACCTGATTAATGTGAGCACGGTAGGCTCCTGAGCGCCGCAGCCCACCGAGGAATCGGTCGGACTGCCCGAGTTGCCAGCGTACATTTCCGGCAGCAGTGCGTAAGGTTTCATTACTCACATTATCCGGCCACAAATCCATGATTTCCTGCTGACTAGCAGTCAGTCCCGTTCTTCTGCCAGTAGCCAAAACCCTCAAGTCTTCCCTAATTCCGGCACGAACTCGCTCAATTTCCTGGCGGTTTAGTTCAAGGCGCGCATAAATTACCGACAGATTTTGCGAATCGTGAAGAAATCCACTCTGGGTATCCACTTCTGTATAGACCTTGATCCAGAAGTTCACGGCAGGCTGAATTTCAGGTGGTTGCGGAAACAAATCAGAATCCTGAGCGAGAGAACTGCCAGCGAAGGCGCAACACAACGCTATTGCTGTAGCTCTTAACGTAGCAAGCACCAACCCGGTCTTAGATGGATACATTCTTCTATATCGCTTTGGTTATTCCAAGCTGTTGAAAATCGCTCATTTTTATCGAACTAAAACATAGCAAGTATGGCAAAACAGGCCAAGTGGTAATTCATTAGCCACGGCCTACAGCCTTTCAGACTGTATCGCTTAGAGAGAGCTCAAACTTTACCGAGAAGAAGTAACTAGACCGTGCCTTCGAGATCGGCACCTTCTTTCACCGGGATCATCAAGTCTTCCCGGGTGACTTTCATATAAAGAATCACATTTGAAGCTACATAAATGGAAGAATAGGTTCCGATGACCACACCAATGATGAGCGCAATCGCGAAACCTTGAGTAGTTTCGCCACCGATAATAAGCACGGAGAACAGCACAAGGAGCGTAGTAAAAGAAGTGATTATAGTACGACTGAGTGTTTGGTTAAGAGATACATTAACCATTTCTACAGGAGTTCCCTTACGCATACGACGAAAATTCTCCCTAATTCGATCAGACACCACGATAGTGTCATTAAGCGAATAACCAATGATAGCCAGCATGGCGGCTAGGGTGTTGAGATTAAATTCAATTCCGAAAATTGAAAAAATACCGAGTGTTATCACCACATCATGAGCGAGAGCAACAACTGCACCAACGGAAAACTTAAATTGGAAGCGCACGGCAATATAAATCATGATGATACCGAGCGCCACCAGCATTCCCATGCCACCGTCATTTGCCAATTCTTCGCCTACTTTAGCGCTCACATAATCTGATCCAAGCAAAGTCACATCGGCATTACTATTGGTACTAAGCAAAGCTGCAATAGTTTCACCAATTTCTGCTGCCTGGCTTGCTTGATCAACAACTTCAACATTTTCATCAACTGGCAGCACAACCCGAATCTCCCGATCAGAGCCGAAGCTAACTACAACTGCGTCTTCGTAACCATTGTTGTTCAGCGCGTCGCTTACTTCATCAAGAATAATGGTTTGTGAGTAATTTAAACGGACTGAAGTTCCGGCGGTGAAATCCAAACCAAACTGCAGAGAGTTAAATATAAGTGCAACTATGGACACTAAAACGAGTACTGCAGAAATTGCTCCCGCAATTTTGCGTACACCCATGAAATCTATTTGTCTGCCCAAAATCATGCTCTTATTCCAGTCTATTAAGTTGCTTCTATGCCCGATTTATTTGGCTTCGGATACCGGCCAATAGAAAGTTTCTGAATGTTGCGCCCGCCATAAATTACATTCACTAAGGCACGAGTACCAACGATGGCGGTAAACATGGAAGTGATAATTCCAATCATTAGCGTGACTGCAAATCCCTTCACCGGCCCAGTTCCGATAGTAAAAAGAACCACCGCCACTAGAAAGGTCGTTAAATTAGCATCGAGAATAGTGGTAAAGGCACGGTTGTAACCAGCATCAATGGCCTGTTGAGGTGGCATTCCATTACTCAACTCTTCCCTAATCCGCGTAAAGATGAGCACATTGGCATCTACCGCCATACCCACTGTTAATACGATCCCCACTATTCCTGGCAGTGTGAGTGTCGCTGGTATAAGCGTGGACATTACGGCGAAGATCAGCAGAATGTTCATGATTAACGCAGTATTGGCTGCTATCCCAAATACTCGGTAATAAAACATCATAAATATTAAAACCAATACCGATGCAACCAGCACTCCCCTAAAACCTGCTTCCAGATTTTCTCGTCCCATAGTAGGCCCGATCACAGATTGTTCTACGATGGTCATCGGCGCTGCTAATGAGCCTGAGCGAATCAGTTCAGAAAGATCGTTTGCCTCTCTGCCAGTTAAACCAGTTATAACGAACGTTCTTGGTAATGCAGTACGGATAGTTGCATGGCTAATTAATCGTTTTTCTTCAAAAAACTCAACTTCTTCTATTTCTTCGCCATTTCCATCAGTTGTTAGAATTGTGCGGCTACGAGTTTCAGATAACAGGATATCCATCATCCTGCCGACATTGTCACGAGTTACCCGGTTGATCTGGTTACCACCTTGAGCGTCCAAGTTGATTTGAACTTGAGGCAAACCATTCTGATCAAGAGTGGATCGAACGTTACTAATTCGATCACCCTGCAAGATAACTTCGTTGTCGACATCGATCATAATACCATCAGGATTGACATAGCTTGTGTAAGACGCTGGCGAGGCCCCCGGCATTGCTTCTAAATGGAATTCAAGTGTGGCAATCCTCTGCAAAAAGCGAATCGCTTGCGCGGGATCCTGAACACCGGGCAATTCAACAACAATACGGTCTGCACCCTGTTGCTGCACAGTCGGTTCAGCAACACCGAGTGCATCAACCCGCTTCATAATTGTCGTGCGATTAGCCTGTAGTGTATCCCGCTGGATCTGCAGAATGACGTCTGGCGGAGTGCGCATATCTAGAATAAACAGATCCCCGGATTCGCGGTTCTGAAATTGTAGATCAGGGAAATTATCAATGAGAACGGAGCGTGCATCTGAACGCACCTCTTCATTGGCAAAACGTACTTCCAGATGAGCATTGTCGACGACGTTAGTTCCTCGAGTGCGAAGTCTTTCTTCTCTTAATATAGAACGTACATTACTCAGGTTGTCTTCCATGCGACGGCCAAGTGCTGCCTCCATGTCTACTTCCATTAAGAAGTACACACCACCTTGCAAATCAAGCCCAAGATTCATTTTCCCCGCACCAATAGCTTGCAACCATCCAGGTGTAGTTGGAGCAAGGTTTAGAGCAACAATATAATCATCAGTCAGAGCATCTTCGATAGCGGTCTTGGCAACGAGCTGGTCATCGACAGTATTGAATCGGATTAGAATGTTTTCTTCGGTGAATTCTTCTCCAAAAAATTCCACCTGAGCTGCTTCCAGCGCCGTGGTAATAGTCGCCAAATCCGATTCATTGAGATTTAAGTTATCGGTAGAGATTTGAATCGCTTCGTCATCGGGGTAGATATTAGCCACTGAATATAGAAATCCTAATATTACGACTAGGATAATAAGTACGTTTTTCCAGGCTGGATATCGATTTAGCATAATCCGCTCTTCGCTTCTTGCTGAACTGCAAGGCTCAGCCTAAATTTGATTAATAGTACCTTTTGGAAGTGCAGCAGCGACCGAAGATTTCTGCAGCTTCAATTCAACACCCTGTGAAACTTCGACGGCGATATAGTCATCCTGTACTTTTGTAACCTTCCCCAATAAGCCACCGGAAGTCATAACCTCATCGCCTTTAGAGATACTACTAACCAGCTCTCGATGTTCCTTGGCTCGTTTCGATTGCGGGCGCCAAAGAATTAGCCAGAACAGGAAAAACATTCCGCCAAAAAGAATAAGGTTGTAAGTCATTGAAGTTTGTTGTGGTTGCGCAGCGTCTTGCGCATGAGCAACGGAAAATAATATGTTCATCAATTCTCTCTCGGTCAATAACGCGACACTTTAGGGTTTTGCGATCAGCTTTTGCTGTTTTCTCGCCCTCTTTGCCCACATCTAGCATTTTTGGGGGCAATGACCTGGGTTTCAAGTCAATTCAGCGCAACATTTACTTGGCTAATGCTCCTCAGCTGTGTCTTCTAATTGGGCCTGATCCTTCTGGAACTGGCTGGCGAAGGCGCTCAATCTACCCTGTTCTATAACACTGCGCAAACTGGCCATGAGGTGCTGGTAGAAGTGCAAATTATGAATGGTATTAAGCTGAGAACCCAGAATTTCTTTACATTTATCAAGGTGGTGCAAATAAGCACGAGAAAAGTTCTGGCAGGTGTAACAAGCGCAATCGTCATCCAGAGGAGCAGTGTCATCGCGGTAGCGGGAATTGCGGAGCCGGAGCAAACCCTTTGAAGTAAACAAATGCCCATTGCGCGCATTGCGGGTGGGCATAACGCAATCAAACATATCGATGCCATGAGTCACGGCGTGAACGATATCCTCAGGCGCCCCAACCCCCATTAAATAGCGAGGCTTATCCTCAGGCATCCTGGGCGAACAGTATTGAATAACATCTACCATCTCTCCTTTCGGCTCTCCTACTGAGAGCCCGCCTATGGCATAGCCATCGAATTCCATTTCCACCAATGCCGATAAGGATTCGTCGCGCAAATTTTTATACATCGAACCTTGAATAATGCCGAATAGCGCCGCGGAATTGATTCCATGAGCTTCTTTACAGCGGGCTGCCCAACGCATGGACAGTTCCATGGATTCTTTAGCGGTATTCTCATCCGCTGGATACGGAGTGCATTCATCGAAAACCATAATGATGTCTGCACCAAGCTTGTGCTGAACCTCAATAGCCGATTCTGGTCCGAGGAATATTTCAGCACCATCGATCGGCGATCTAAACTTCACACCCTCTTCCGAAATCTTACGTATGTCTCCGAGGCTAAATACTTGAAAGCCACCTGAATCTGTCAGAATTGGTTTGTCCCAGCCGATGAATTGATGCAGATCCCCATGGCGATTAATTACTTCTGTTCCAGGTCGCAACATCAAATGGAAGGTGTTACCTAGAATAATGTCAGCACCGATTTCATTGATTTGTAGCGGATTAAGTCCTTTAACCGTGCCATTGGTGCCTACTGGCATGAACGCAGGAGTCTGTACTTCTCCTCGGGGAAACCGCAGCATGCCTCGGCGTGCCATGCCATCAGTGGAAAAAACAGAGAATTGCATCCGACAAGAACTCATCTTTCTGTATTAGTGCTCTCTAGTAGAGCGGAATCGAATCTCTGGCCAGCGCTCTTTCATAAGATTCAGATTAACTCGGGTGGGCGCCAAATAAGTTAGATAGCCCCCACCATCCAGTGCCAAATTTTCATGAGCTTTCTTTTTAAACTCTTGCAGCTTGATTTTATCGTCACTATCTACCCAGCGGGCCAGTTGTAGATTAATCGGCTCATAAATCGCATCTACTTTGTACTCATCTTTTAAGCGATAGGCCACAACTTCAAACTGCAGGACGCCTACGGCCCCAACTACTAAATCGTTATTACGCAGCGGCATAAAGAGCTGGGTAGAGCCTTCCTCAGATAACTGGGTTAGCCCTTTTTGTAACTGTTTTAATTTCAGCGGATCTTTCAAACGGATGCGTTTAAACAACTCCGGAGCAAAATGCGGAATGCCTCGAAATTTTAATTCTTCGCCGGTGGTGAAGGTGTCTCCAATCTGAATCGTGCCATGATTGTGAAGACCAATAATATCTCCTGAAACTGCTCCATCGGCCTGAGTGCGATCACGGGCGAGAAAAATGACCGCATCCGCGACTTTCACATCTTTCCCAATGCGGCTATGGTGCATCTTCATGCCTTTTTTGTATTCGCCGGAACAAATACGCATAAAGGCGACACGATCTCTATGTTTTGGATCCATATTCGCCTGAATCTTAAAAACAAAGCCACTAAAACCTTCTTCATTTGCTTCAACTAAACGAGATTCAGTTTCGCGATCTTGTGGTGCCGGTGCCCACCGTACAAAATCATCCAGCATTTCTTTCACACTGAAATTACCTAATGCCGTACCGAAATAGACAGGAGTCAGTTGTCCTTTTAAATACGCATCTACATCGAATTCATGGCTGGCGCCTTTTACCAGCTCGATCTCTTCGGAGAAATCGTTGACGTAACTTCCAAGCAGTTCTTTTGCTTCTGTGCTATCTAAACCCTTGATTTGCACGTCTTCTGGAATTTGATGTCCCTGCCCTTGTTGATAAACATGAATGGTATCGGAATAAAGGTTGTAAACCCCTTTGAATTCTTTGCCCATACCAAGAGGCCAGTTGATTGGCGCACATTTAATTTCTAGAACGTTCTCAATCTCATCTAGAATCGCTATAGGATCGAGAGTGTCGCGATCCAGTTTGTTTACGAATGTAAAAATTGGGGTGTCCCGTAAACGACAAACATCCATCAATTTAATAGTACGTTCCTCAACGCCCTTAGCGCCATCCACTATCATTAGCGCAGAATCAACCGCAGTGAGAACGCGATAAGTATCTTCAGAGAAATCTTCGTGACCCGGCGTATCCAGCAAGTTCACCACGCGCTCTTTATAAGGAAACTGAATTACCGATGAAGTAACAGAAATTCCCCGCTCCTGTTCCATGGTCATCCAGTCAGATGTGGCAAGACGATTGGATTTCTTGCCTTTTACAGTACCTGCCACCTGAATTAGGTTTCCAAACAACAGAAGTTTCTCGGTGATGGTGGTTTTACCAGCGTCCGGATGAGAAATAATTGCGAGAACTCTGCGTCTTTCGATTTCCTGCTGTAGATCGCTCACGGCTTGACTCGGTTCTAACTGGCGGAATTAAGCGCCCGAAAAAAAGCGGCGATTATAGCAGGATTCACTTGTTGGAGCGGAAAAATACGCCCTTTTCAGACGGCGCAGGCGGCAGATTTGCAGCGGCGTCGACTCATGAATATGATGCACTTCCAGAAATTAGGGAGATGATGCATGGACTTTAGTTTGTCTGCAGAACAACGCGCACTTCAAGATGCAGCGCGGCAGTTTGCACAGAAAGAATTACCCGCAATCGCCAAAGACATAGAAGAGAACGATGAGCCACCGAGCCTGGAAGTCCGCAAGCGATTCGCTGAACTTGGATATCTGGGAGTCAATTTGGGCACAGACTATGGCGGAGCCGGTGGATCTCATCTAGACGCCGTACTTGTTCTCGAGGAAATAGCCAAGATCTCAATTGGTGTTGCTTTTCCAATTTTTGAATCTTGTTTCGGCCCCTGCCTAGCAATCGCCCATTTCGGTAACGACCATTTAAAAAATTGGTTACTACCTGCTATCTGTTCTGGAGACATGGTGCTGGCAGTTTCCATGTCAGAACCTGGCGCCGGATCAGCACTCACGGACCTAACTACCAAAGCAAGTGTGAATGGAGACAAGGTCGTAATCAATGGAACAAAACGCTGGTGTTCGGGCGCTGGTCATTCCGAGGCCTACGTCGTTTATTGCCGCATGTCAGGTGACGAGGGTGCCAAAGGTATTGGTGCAGTTATAGTTGAGAAAGGCATGGATGGATTCAGTTTTGGTAAACGCGATCATCATATGGGATTTCGAGGCATTTATAGTGCCGATATGTATTTCGATAATGTAGAGGTTCCTGTCGACAATATTCTGGTGCCTGCCGGAGGCTTCAGTAAGTTAATGGACGCATTCGACCTAGAGCGCTGCGGAAATACGACGATGTCATTAGCCGTTGCACAATCAGCATTCGATTTCGTACTTGATTACACTCAGGCACGCAATCAGTTCGGTAAGCCGTTGGTAGATTTTCAAGCTGTACAAATTCAACTCGCTGAAATGAAATTAAAGTTAGACGCGGCACGTTTGCTTCTCTACCGAGCAGTAGCAAACGCGGAGCAAGGATTGCCTTCGGTTGCGGATAGCTCAATCGCAAAATGTTTTACCAACGAAATCGCACGAGAAGTAACAGGAAAAGCAATGCAATTAATGGGTGGTTACGGTTACTCCCGTGAGTTTCCTATCGAACGAAAAATGCGGGATGCCTGGGGCTGGGGTATTGCCGGAGGGACAATTGATATACAAAAAGTTAATATCACATCTGCGTTAGTGGGACGGCGTTTTAATCAACGCGCAAAGTAAACTTGAGGGGAAAAGCCGGGGAAATAAATATGGAACCAATGCGCTTCTTAGTAACCGACGTTGAATCATCGAGTCGAGTTAGTGGCAGGTTAATCAGCGGCCAGATAAACAAAGAAGATAGTGTGGTAACAGCCCCATCAGGTCATCAAACATCTATTCTTGCCATGGAAGCTAATGGTGCTGAATGCAATAGTATAGATGCTGAAGCCGATCTGAATTTAAATCTGACCTACTCAGTAAACATGAATCCTGGTGACATCTTGGCTGCCGCCGATTTAAGACCAGAGTTTACCGATCAATTTGAAGCACAAATCACGTGGCAGAGTGAGCAGGAACTACTCCCTGGAAGAACCTACCGTCTGCAAGCCATTGGCGGCGAAAGTGAAGCCTCCGTCAGTCGGCTAAAGTATCGCCTTGATGCTGAAACTAATCAGCAGATCGCGGCTAAGACTTTATCGACCAGTGAAACTGGTGTGGCAAATATCGCTTTGACCTGCCCCATAGTTTATGACTCCGCTTCTATCTGCCCTGCTACCGGCATTTTTACTCTTTACGAAAAAGACTCGGACACAATTGTTGCAGCTGGCGGAATTAGACACGGATTACGTCGCGCCAGCAATGTTCACTGGCAAGCACTGGATGTGGACAAACAGAGTCGTGCAGCAATTAAACAACAGACGCCTAAAATCATCTGGCTAACCGGATTATCAGGTTCAGGTAAATCAACCATCGCCAACTTGATCGAAAAGAAATTAATCGCCAAAGGCCGTCACTCTTATCTGCTAGATGGAGATAACGTACGCCACGGATTGAATAGGGATCTGGGTTTTACCGATGCAGATAGAGTCGAAAACATCCGCCGTGTAGCGGAAACCGCCAAGCTCATGTTGGATGCAGGCCTTATTGTCATCACGAGTTTTATCTCGCCCTTCCGCGCTGAACGGGACATGGCACGAACCTTATTTGCAGAACAAGAGTTTATCGAAGTATTTATAGATACCAGCCTGCATGTTTGCGAGCAACGGGACCCAAAGGGGCTCTACAAGAAGGCACGTGCGGGAGAAATTAAAAATTTTACCGGTCTGGACAGCCCTTATGAAAATCCCCTACAGCCGGAAATAGTGATCGACACAGTCGAAATGACCGTGGAACAGGCCGCAGATCACATTATTGAATTTGTCGGTTGCTAAAAGAATCGCGAGCAGGCCTGCCACGATCGCCTAGTGTAAAACAGAAGTATTTGGTTTTGATTTGCGTTCAGAAAACTCAGGGTGCAGCAGATCAATGCGCTTAACTAATAACAAATCATGGCAGCATAGCTGCTCATAATCTTCGATTGCGCGCACATCGATATCATCCAGTAGCACACAGACCACATCATCGTCTTCAACATCCACCACAACGCAGGACACAAATCCGCTGACCGTGTTTAACGATGCAAATGATCCAATTTCAAAGTTGTGTACTGGAAAACTTCCATCGGCTTCATTCAATAAGCCGAAAGAAGTAAAAGCAACGCCAAATCCAGCAGCGGCAACGATATGGACAATTTCAATAATTTCCGGATCAGTTAAATCTACATGCACAGTTTCTGATATTGGTTGGTTGTGATTAATCTGCCTCTGATTAACCAAGCGGATAAATAGATCGACATCTTCCTGGTTCCACTCGAGAGTCTCTTCGGTCTCGGACCGTGAACTATCAGAAGATAAACTTAAGACGCTTGTTTCGATGGTGAGGTCTGCAATTTCTGTTTCCGGTGGGCAAGGCACTACCATGGAAACTGAACAATAACCTTCACTGCTCTCTGGACTGAGCCTCCAGAGGAAGGGTATTTCACTCGTTAGTTCTATCATTACGATGCTTCAATGGGACGTCGAACATCAAGATAGCATATTTAACCTTTCGGCAGAATCTGATGGCAAATTAATCAGGTCTCGCGATGGACTCAGGCTCGCCACAAAGACTTAGCGATTATTGCTAATTGCCACATTCAGGTAACTCTACTAAGTTATTGAGGATTAAGTGTTTTTTGGAAATCATCATGGGATGAATTTTTGTCCACAGATTCTGTGGATAACTCTGGGCATAAAACCAAAAATAATCTCTCAAGCCTCGAAATTCTGTGAAAG
>JBJLER010000022.1:0-36373 GCA_045565735.1 Pseudohongiellaceae bacterium | reverse complement strand
TGGAATTGATGTCTATGAGTTAAGGAGTATTAGGCAGGACTTTCCTTTTGCAATTCCATTAAGTGCTTAACGAATTTTTCCAGAGTGTCATAGGGCTGGCATCCAACCACTGCTAGATCATTACTATAGAAAGTCGGTACACCGGTTACTCCGATCTCTTTCGAAAAGCGCCAGTCTTCATCCACTTCTAATTCAAATTCTCTTTCTTTTAGCACTCGGCGTGCAGCGCCCCCGTCTAGGTCAGCAGCTTCGGCAATTTTTACCAGCTTATCAATATCACTGATATTGATGTTGTCCACAAAGTAGGCCTTGTAGAGCAAATCGTGAATGATTTCGCCGTTTTCTTGGGTGTCTGCCCATTTGCCCAGTTCCTGGGCAAAACGACTGTTGTAGGTATGCGAGCGGTCGCCGAAAGGTAGGCCGGCATCCGCCATCAAGCCTGTCATGTGTTTTTTAATAGGAGCCAGGTCGCGGCCGGGGAAAAGATTTTCTAATGTTCGGCCTTCCTGCGGTGTTTCCGGATGCAAAGGAAAATGTATCCAGCGAATCTTTACCGGATAGTTCTCTTTCAGTTTTTCAATACTCACGGTACTAAGGTAACACCAGGGTCAGACGTAATCGGTGAATACGTCCAAAACTATTTCACTCATTGAATTACTCGGCTAACACGATATTCACTCTTCTATTACGCTTGCCTTTATTTTCGATTTTACTCACACGAACCTGGCCGATTTCTCCGGAAGCCTTTACATGAGTGCCACCACAGGGTTGCAAATCCACACCTTCCACATGCATAAGCCGGACTTTTCCTGTTCCACTAGGCGGCTTAACGGACATGGTCCGCACTAAATCCTGCTGCGCTTCCATTTCTTCATCGTTAATCCAACTGGCACTTAAGGAATGGTTTTCTTCTACCAGTCTATTTAATCCTGCTGTTAATTCTTCCTTATCCAGAGTGACATCTTTCAAATCGAAATCGAGGCGACTTTTTTCGCCACTTATTGAGCCTCCTGTTACTCCACCATCGACTAAGGAACACAATAGATGCAAACAACTATGCATACGCATATGTTTGTAGCGTCTGTCCCAGTCAATCTCTGCCGTTACTTCGGTACCGGCTCTGAGTGGGTTTTCACCTTCGGCTAATACATGAAGAATGCCGCGGCCATCTCTATCTTTGTAGGTGCCGACGACTTGTACTGAACTTCCATCGGCGGCAGTGATGGTTCCCGTATCACCAGGCTGTCCTCCGCCTTCCGAATAAAATACCGTGCGATCGAGTATGACACCGCGTTCATCTGCTTCCACCACGTTTGCTGTGCAGGATTGAGCATAAGCATCGTCATGAAAAATTTCTTCGGTCATAGTAGTTCCATTTAATGACTATTCTTCAGGAATGAGTTTTAGAATTTGTCCACCAGCACCATGTTCTATCAATAAATAGATTGTGCCATCGAAACCCTGTTCAACATCACGAATTCGCCCAAGGCCATCAGCAAGACTTTCTCTCTCGACGAATCGATTGTTCTCGATATCTACTCTGAACAAGGTACGTAATTTTAATGAGCCAACAATAAAGTCACCATTCCAATTCGGAAACTGTTTACTGTCTGAAATAATAAAACTTGAAACAGCGGGTGAAGGAGTTAGATCCACGACGGGTTGTTGAATATCTGCTAGTTCAAAAGGAATACCCAGGTCACGACCATTTACTCGCGTACCATCGTAGTGCAGACCCAAAGAATAAAGCGGCCAACCATAGTTTTCCCCTGGCAGTAATCGATTAATTTCATCGCCACCACGGGGTCCATGTTCGCTACCCCACAATTCTTCATTAACAACGTCGTATTCCAATCCCTGTGGACTGCGATGTCCGTAGGTGTAAATACTTTCATATACATCTTCGCTGCCGTAGTAAGGATTGTCTTGAGGAATACTACCATCGTCATTTACCCGATGAATTTTTCCACAAGGTGTGGCCAGGTTTTGAATGCCGCCGCCTTGGCCGCCACACTTTAATCCCAGACTAAAAAACACATGTCCACGGTTATCAAAAGCAACGCGACCACCAGCGCCAACATCTCCGGCAAAGAAATAGTCTTCAATCGGCGCTTGCCAGATTATTTCCTGATCGACCCATCTCTCGCCTTCGAGTCGGCCTCTAACTAATCGATTCATTGAAACTGCTCGTTCTTCTTCCCTACTTATTTGATTGCAACCTTCACAACGATCACTGTGGTAAAGATAAATCCAACCGTTCTCTTCGTAATTAGGATGCAGATCGATATCGAATAACCAACCCATACCTCGTTCAATATCGATGCGAGATTCCAATCGATAAATATCATCGTAGGCGGTTGGTGTGTCTGCTACTAATTCTGATTTTTTTCCGTCGGCACTTATTATGCGCACACCATGAGTTTTTTCCGTAACCAGAATTCTGCCATCTGGTAATGGCGCAATAGAAAATGGCAGTGGTTCTAAATCTTTAACCACGGTTTCTAAACGAAAGTCATGGTGTTCCGTATTGAAAACATGATTAGGAATTTCCAGCGGGGCATCGTAATTTGAAGTGGCATAACCAACATTGTTGCGTGTCTCTAATATGTACATAGCAAGCCCAACAATTTCCACTGGCGCAAAAATATCTCGCCAAGAAGGCATGCCTGTAGTTTCATAACCATCAGTAATGCTGGCAATAATTTCATCCATGGATTCTCCATGAACTAAATCTTCTCTCAGTGGTGTTCCTTGTGTGGCGCCTTCAAGATTTTCACCATGGCAAACTGCGCAATTCTCGCGGAATATCAAGCGGGATTCTGTGATGCCGGAATAGGCTTCAGCCTCTTCCAAAGGAAGTAAATCGTTTTGGGCAATACTGTTACTTGCGGCAATTAGAGCTGTAATAGAAAGGAAGGAGCGAATTTGAGATCTCATAATTTTCATTATTGTTTTGAAACTTAGATTCCAGTATTTCGAATAGTTCTGGCAGCAAAAACTATTCTAACCATATGCCCATCGCAGTAGCTTTGCAATTCCTCCTACCATCTACAATGCGTGCGGTGTTCGGAGTATACTGCCGGTCCGTTTGTTGGCTTTACGCCTGCAATACGACAAAAAATAGACCAAATAACGAACGCGAGGTGAGGTCCATGCGCAAACTAATTGCACTATTTAGCGCTGCAACCGTAATAACTGGCTTAATTTCAGTAACTTATGCTCAGAACGAAGAAGCACTGGCCATTCTGGTCCCAGGTGGTGGTAACTATAGTCGTCCGATTGCGACAGATTCAGCCGAAGCACAAGCCTTTTTTGATCAGGGCATTCGTATGGCCTGGAGCTTCTATTTTCCAGAATCCATAGCTTCCTATCAGGAAGCTGCTCGATTGGATCCGGACAGCCCAATGCCTCATTGGGGTATTGCGCACGCTGCAGGTCCAAATCCAAACAGCAGATATGCTGGCATGCCAGATGATCCTCAAGGCGCAGGCTTGGCTGCAATTCGTCGAGCCATGGAGTTATCAAATAATGGAACGCAACGTGAGCGCGACCTGATCAATGCAACATTCGTTCTTTATAACCAAGATGCTTTTCCTGATAGAGTCGAAAGAGACTTTGCCTTCCTGGATGCAATGCGTGAACTTCATAACAAGTATCCTGGCGATGCAGACATCGCAGCAATTTTTGGTGAAGCTTACATGAATACCACTCGTTGGGATTACTGGGAAGCGGATGGTTCTCCTAAGCCAGGCACGACCGAAGGCAAAGCTGCCCTAGAAGCTGCCATGGAAATCGAACACGATCATCCTGGTGCGAATCATTTGTACATTCACTTAATGGAAGGTTCGGGCCAACCTGAATTAGCAATGCCATCGGCACAGAAACTGGAAGGAACTGTTCCTATTTCTGGCCACATGGTGCACATGCCTGGTCACATTTATCTTCGTGTTGGTGAATACGAGAAAGCAATAATTACTAATGAGCGTTCACAAATCGTAGACGATCAGTTTGCAGAAATTTGGGGTGATAATAACTTCCCAATGATCGGCACCTATCCTCTTTCACACAAAATCCATAAGCCCCATGCGTTAGACTTTGTTCGCTATGCCAACATGTTACAGGGTAACTACGCCGAGTCTTCAGAAGCGGCAGCAAGGAATGCAGGAAGTCAAATTCCGGGGCAGGGTGGAGACAAGACTATTGCTCACGAGTGGGTAATGGATAAAGTATTTGGTCGCTGGGACAAAATTCATGCCGAAAATCAGGCCAATAAAGAAAAAGCAGAAAGTCCTTATTTGATTGGCATGTGGGCATACGTTATGGGTAGCGCCCATACTGCTATGGGCCACATTGGTCCTGCAGAAACTGAGCTCTCAATTCTGCGTGAACAGATCACAGCGGACGGTGTGAACGATTCAGGAGTTGGGCCAACCCCAGCGGACCATGTCTTAAGTCTCGCCATGCACGCATTACTTGGTGAAATTGAGGAAGCGAAGGGTAATCTCGATGGCGCTATTCTTCATTATGGCCATGCCATTGAATACCAAGACAACCTGAACTACACCGAGCCACCCGATTGGTCGCAGTCAATGCGCCTCTATCTGGGAGCAGCATTACTTGATGCAAATCGCCCTGAAGAAGCAGAAGAAGTCTACCGCAAAGACCTAGAGTGGAATCAGCGTAATGGCTGGACAACTTTCGGGCTTGGCCAGGCTTTAGGAGCTCAAGGAAAAGAACAGGAAGCAATTATAGTTAACCGACAGTTCGAAGGATTGTGGCGCAATGCCGATGTTGAATTAGATCGTTCACGACTTTAATTCACAGCGTTACAAACACTTTAAGAAATGCAGAGCCTGGCTCTGCATTTCTGTCTCTGGAGATAGTAAATCTAAAAAGGAGGAATTCATGAAATTCCCAAGCAAACTAATAACGGCAATTTGCCTCTGCCTATTCAAAACTATTGTTTTCGCGCAATCAGATGGCGAACCTACTAACGATCTCACTAATCCTTATCAAATCGTCACTGGCCACTTAAAAATGCCCGCCGGTCGTGATTGGGGTTCTGTAAGTGCTATTGATATCGACCCTGATGGCAAATCCGTATGGGTAGCCGAGCGCTGCAGTTCTGACTCTATACGTGGTGGCTATCCAGTTCGCGGCTGTGCCGAGTCAGATCTCCCAGTAATACTTAAATTTAACTCCAGTGGAGATATGGTAAGAAGCTTTGGTAGCGGCATTTTTGCAGTGCCCCATGGTTTCCATGTTGATCATGACGGCAACATCTGGGTAACCGACGCACCCTTCAATCTGCCACCAGGTGTGGAAGGCAAAGGCCATGTCGTCGTTAAGTTTTCACCATTAGGTGATCGCTTAATGACTCTTGGAACTCCTGGCGTACCCGGTAATGGTCAGAATCATTTCAATATGCCGTCAGATGTGCACGTTGCGCCTAATGGCGATATTTTTGTCGCGGATGGTCATGGAGGTGATAGCAATGGACGTATAGTAAAGTTTGATTCGCAGGGCAACTATCTAATGCAATGGGGTAGGCCCGGTTCTGGTCCTGGGGAGTTCGATACACCTCATGGATTAGCCATGGATTCCCAGGGCAGACTATTCGTTGCTGATCGAACTAATAATCGAATTCAGATATTCGATCAGGAAGGCAATTTCTTAGATTCCTGGGAACAGTTCAGTCGAAATAGCGGAATTCACATCGACGCCAATGATATGCTTTATGCAGTAGATTCTGAATCAAATGACAATAACGGTCATGGTGACTGGCTTCGTGGTATTCGAGTGGGTAGCGCGCGAACTGGTGAAGTACATTTCTTTATTCCTGATCCTTTCGATGCGAATAACGGACCTTACGCAGGAAGCTCCGGCGGTGAAGGAATTGTAGCCGACAAAGACGGTATCATTTATAGCGCTGAAGTAGGACCACGCTCAGTTAAGCGTTACTTTAGATTCGAGTAAGTAGCATTGCTTCAACAAACTCGCGAGCACCAGCGTGACAAAAGGCGATCCCTACACCATTCGTTGTCGTGGCAACAATGGGCAAACCGCCAATGCATGGATTAATAGACTGCTCTCGGAGTATCGAAACGGTCAATAATGCAAAAAACCAATTTCACTCATCGCATCGCAACGAAACAAGATGTCCACGACATTATTAATCTTATGCAGCTCTCCATCGAAGAGAACATGAAAGACTTTCTAAGTCCCGGGCAAATAGAAGCGAACAAGGAATCCATGGGAGTGGACCAAACTCTTATCGATGATGGCACTTATTTTGTTATCGAAGCGAGCAAAGAAGGAGAGACGGTCATCGTTGGTTCTGGTGGCTGGGGTAAGCGAAGAACCTTATTTGGTGGCAATCACACCGCAGGACGCGATGACTCCTTAAGTGATCCAACGAAAGAGCCTGCCCGCATCCGAGCAATGTATACCCATCCGGAATGGACTCGGCAAGGTATTGGTACACTGTTGCTGGATCTCGGTGAAGATGCTGCGCGAGACGCGGGATTTAAAACAATTGAACTGGGGTCAACTGTTCCAGGATACCCCCTCTATTTGGCGCGTGGCTATATTGAGGTTTCTCGCGAGACCAAAATCGCCGCGAATGGGCATGAAAATGTCATCATCAAAATGGAAAAATCTCTATAGGAATAAAAAAGAGGTGAGCCTTTTACAGGGATAACCCAGTAAGCTGTATCGTAGACGTTGCTGAGCTTTTCTAAGTAGACGGTAATTTCTCCGGTTATAATTCCAGCCCGAATTACTCGCTTTAGAAAACGCAAAAAACCCAAAGAAGAGAGAATCATGAAATATCCGCATCCTGTCGTGGCTTCTCGAGCCATGTTGATAACCGTGTTGATCACCATTTCTGCAGCTGAGGCGCAGGAGCATTTCAATGCCAAGGGCAGTCAGGCTAGTCCCTATACCACCGAGCTGCAACAGCAGCTAAGAACCAGTCTTCCTTTCGAGGACGGGAGAGATTTTGAGGAATCTCAAAGAGGCTTTATTGCTGCGCCCGATTACCGACAAATAACAGCAGCCAATGGCAGGGTCGTGTGGGATATGAATCGTTATGATTTTCTTTTAACAGGAGAAGAATACGACAGCATTCATCCTTCATTACAACGACAAGCAACTCTCAACATGAACTATGGCTTATATGAAGTAGTACCGAATTTTATTTATCAGGTGCGCGGATTTGATCTGGCCAACATGACTCTAGTTAAGGGAAACACTGGCTGGATTATTTTCGATGTATTACTTACAGAACAAACTGCAAACGCAGCACTTGCACTTGCCAATGAACGCCTTGGTGAACTTCCAGTTAGAGCCGTGGTTTATTCCCATTCCCATGTAGATCACTTTGGTGGAGTAAGAGGGGTAGTGAGCGAAGAATCGGTTGCTACAGGTGAGGTTGAGGTCATTGCTCCTGTTGGCTTTATGGCAGAAGCAATTTCAGAAAACGTCTATGCCGGGAATGCCATGTCCAGGCGAGCAGGTTTGCAGTATGGACGCAACATTCCATCAGGTCCATTTGGTCAGGTTGATTCTGCAATTGGTAAAGGACTGGCAGCAGGTACTACCGGATTAATTGCGCCAACTCTAGTCATTGAAGAAGACTTCGAAGAACACATCATAGATGGTGTCACCATGGTTTTTCAAAACACGCCTGGTACCGAAGCACCAGCGGAAATGAATACCTGGTTTCCCGAACAGAAAGTTTTTTGGGCAGCAGAGAATATTACTGCGACTGTACATAATGTATACACCCTGCGCGGTGCCTTGGTGCGGGATGCATTAAGTTGGTCAAAACAAATCAATGAAGCACTCTACCGTTTCGGTCGTGAAGCTGAAATCCTAGTTTCTTCGCACAATTGGCCCCGTTGGGGCAATGAGGCGTATTCAAGAAGTTATGCGTGCTCAACGCGATGCTTATGCAAACTTAAACAATCAGGTTTTGTTTTTAGCCAATCAAGGCGTAACTATTAAGGAGATTCACAATCAGTATGTTGTGCCGGAAAGCCTGCAGCAGCAATGGAACGTTCGTCAGTATCACGGCTCGGAGTTTCATAATTCTCGTGCCGTCTTGAATCGCTATCTCGGCTATTGGGATGGAAATCCTGCAACACTTGCACCGCTTTCTCCAAGTGACAGTGCACCATTGTTTGTAGAAATGATGGGCGGCTCTGCTGAAATTATTGCCAAAGCTGAAGAGCTACATGCAGCCGGTGAGTATCGCTTAGCCATGGAGATTCTCAATAAACTCGTTTATGCCGAACCAGCAAATGCTCAGGCAAAGGATTTATTAGCGAATGTGTTTGAGCAACTTGGTTACCAGTATGAATCTGCCAGTCTGCGCAACGTATTTCTGGCTGCGGCACAAGAACTGAGAAATGGGATTCAAACCATTGCTGCTCCTAGGGGTACGAGTCCTAGCATGGCCCGCGCCATGACGACTTCACAATGGTGGGACTCAGTAGGTACTCGTGTAGATAGCAGTCTGGCTGATGGCAACGATTACATCGTCAACTTTATTACACCGGATACGGATCAGACCTTTGTAATCGAGATGAGCTCAGGCACGTTAAGCAATATTGAGGGTTATCTGTCCGACGAAGCAGACGCGACTATTACGATTAACCGCACAGATCTGGACACAGTAATAATGGGGCAGGCGACCTTGTCAGAACAATTGCAGAATGATCTGGGGTCGCTCGAAGGAGATGCTTCTGTTCTCCTATCCATGGCGGCCGTACTTACGGTCTTTAGTCCGGGATTCGAAGTATTGCCGGGCACATTGCCTCAGTAGCGCATCATTCCTAACTACTACATAAAAGTAGCAATAAACACATTCGCTAAGAAATCCTAATCGCGCGTGGAAATTGTGCGTAGTTTTCCCAACGACTCACTTTTTCCGGCATCTCTTCTTCTGTTAACTGTACATTTCCATTCGAGTCAGTAACTCGTGATATCAAAGTGTGATCCCCCGGCGATGCATCCCAATCTAACGTAAACAACTTCCAGGAATAACGAGTTGATTGTGGATCAATCATTGCCTCTTGCCATGGACCTTCATCAATCTTTATTTCAACACTGCGCAGTGGTGTACCGTCGTTTAATACGAATCCGGTAATCTTGTGCATATCTCCCAGTCGAGTTACCCGAACTACTGAAGATTTAAGATGAATCTTCGTAACGGAATTTTCTACCCAACGTTCTTCACCACCTACTACTTCTTTTTTCAATGTTACGTAATCACGACCCATGAACTTGCCCATGTATCGGCGATCCTGCACATGAATTTGTACCAACCATTTCACATTGGCGACACCGTAATATCCAGGAACCAGTAGCCGCACAGGACGACCATGGATCTGCGGTAATAGCTCGCCATTCATTTCCATTGCCAGCATGTTTTCTGAGCGCATGGCGTCTGAAACCGGCAGGCTGCGCGCAAAAGCTTGCTCTACTTCGGCCTCGCGAATTTCTTCAACTCCAATATCACCCCCAAAAAAAACGACTTCTTCTCCTCCTTCCAGAATTCTTGCTTCGCCTAATATATTGCGCAGAGCAACACCGCGCCAACGGGCGTTGCCAATAAGCCCGTGATAAAGCGCCGCCCGATTACCACCGCATTCAAAGCCGGCATCGATTTCGAATTGCGCCATGTCTTGTAAGTCGCTTAGCGAAAGCTCTAATTCCTGACCGACCATTCCAGTGACTTTAAGGCGGTAATTGTCGAGATCCAGCTCTGGTTGACCGTAGTGCTGCACAACATAGAAATCTTCGTTATCGGTATAAAAATCATCGATCATGCGAGTGTCGAGGAAATGGGTACCACCAGGGCGAGCAGGGCCGCGACTAAAATCTTCGGGCATGTCGGTAAAAGGAACCAACTCTTCACCTTGTGCTAGAGCTGGAAGAATCCAGTGGGGCATGCTCGCAACCGCACCAAGTGCAACACCAGAATTCACAGTTTTCTTAATCGCATCGCGTCGATTCATTTTCTCGTCGGCCATTGCCAATTCCTCGATTTTTATTATTCTTCAAATCTACTTTTTAAATTTTGAGAAGTCGTAGGGCTTCCAAAAGTCCGCTCGATATTGGTTGGGGTCCGCCAAACTTTCTTCCCTTGCCTTAGTTACTTCTTCAACCGTTAGTTTCTTAAAATCTTCTGGCAAAGTATCAGCGTTAAATTGTTCCAGCATCCAATTTAAAACATCGGTTAACTCGGCATCTGTAATTGGCGCGTGGGCGGAACCTGGCACTCGCGCTAGATATCCGCGCATTTCTTGCACACTCATCATCAATCCCAACTCGTTATGTAAGGTTGGAACATTCGGTGGATTACCTTCACCGAGTGGTCGGTGACAACCACTACAATAGAGCAAGTAATTTATGCGTGGGCTAGCTGCAAATACACTATGTGTCACCAGCGCAAACAATAATGCAAGAAATGTGAAACCCTTAATCACTCGGTTTCGTCCTGAACTCCCAATACTAGTGAAACTGTGCAATGGTAACTTGTGTTTTCAGTGCCGAAGCACCAGAGTACAGTACTACTGTTACTATTGAAGTAAACTGGCTTATCACCCTCTGTGTTATGACAGCCGCAGCGGGCGCAAACTGCTTTGCCGCAGCAGTCGTTGTATGACATCAAGTAATTACGCCCATCTACTGGATTAGTGCAGGTACCCACCCAGGTGATAGGCGATGCTTCGGAGCCAGGAGGGCATGAGCTATAGGAACCACCACAACAGGAACAGAGGGTTCCACTCATGGCACAGTAACGCCAGTACTCACAGCTCTGAGGATCACCGACTTCAAGTACGGAGTCCTGAGCAAAAGAACGTGCCACCGGCAGCAATGGAAACGATGCCGCACCGGCGATAAACATGCCTAACCTGGATAAAAAATTACGCCGCGACAGTTTGCGTGCTAGCGCAAGACTTGTACGACGGGCGTTATCATCGATCCAGTAATAAGTTTTATCGAAAATTCTTTCTATATTCATGAGCGTTGTTCCACTGCTGATGCTACATATTCCGAGTCGTTGGCATCTAATTGGGAATTCACATACTCCTGTACTGTCGCAATTCCACTATCCATCGACTCAATTAAACTTTCTAAGTGTTCTCTGGTATTGACCAACCCTTTACTCTTCAGTGTGCCATCGGCACCGATTAGCACAGCAAAAGGAAGCTTACTAACCTGATAGGACATTCCCAATGCTTGAGAAACAAAATAAGGGTGGTCGTCTATTTGAAGATCTTTTACATATTGTTTGTGTTTTTCGATTTCTTCACCATCGCTACCAAAAAACAATTGCATGCGAGACTGTTCTATTTTCGCCAATGACTTTGCAGTCGGTACGAGAGATTTACAAACTGGGCAGGTAGGAGAGATAAACAATATAAAAGAAGCAAAACCTTTAGTCTCTGTGCCGCCAATAGTATGCAGGGTTCCATCCAAAGCGGTAAGTTTTAATTCTTGTGTCAGCTCACCTACTTTCGGTCCATTAGTAGGCTGCAGCGCACCTGCTGGCGCAACCCGTTCATGGAGAATTCCTATTTGTCGTGTTAAGGCAAATACTAATAAGGCTAAAACCATAACGATTAGCCAAAGCACAATATTAGAAATGACGAGGGCTTCAACCACTGACATTCCTCCAGGCACCGATTGCATTATGATTACTTAGTAGCTGATTAACTGCGCTGTAGATTAGTAACGTGCTAATCAGTCCTGCCGCGATGTCAAACATGTCGACTAATCCTAATGCTCTTCCCGAGCTGGGTAGAACAGCGACTATAGATAGGGCGATTAAAAGATAGTTGCGAAGAACAAGACCGAAAGATAACTGCTGTATACCGGAATCAACATCTTGTTTGCCGGCGAATGCAGAAAATCCGCAACCACAATCAATATAAGTTCTGCCGCGATACAGATTTATCGAAATAACCACTACATATATGGAAAGAAGAACTGTGCTAAACAGATGCGCTAAAATTGAGTTTCCGATTAGCCAACCAATGCCCAATGCAGTTTCAATAACGCCTATTGTTATTACTATTAACGGAGCCCAACTTCTTGGCAATACTTGATAGGCCTCGACTATTCCTTGAAAGCGCAAGCGATTACTCAACTTATGTGTACCTGCAACTAGGAACAGGAGGCTGAAGCCTAAAGAGAGTAATGTCTGTATGACAGGGTCGATCATCGCGTACTCTTAGAAATCCTCGAAGTGGGTTGAGTCAGGAATTCGGATTGAGCGCTCTTTAATAAAAGTAAGAGCATCATAAACGTGATTACCGCCTTGGGCGTCCGCCACTAAAAGTTTTGGCTCGTCTTCTTGGGTGACCATGATGCTATTAGCTGGAGGATCCATTGGAATTCTGCCGACACGGCGTTGCGTGTTGGAATCGATTACCCAGATTTCGGTACCCGGTTCGTGGTGCGTATCGATTGGGCCCTCGTGCATGGCGATAAAAATTAATCCAGTGTCGTGATGAGCTGTAATGATTTCGTTACGACCACCTGGTTGCCAGGCATCTTCACCATCGAGATGGGGTTTCCAACCATCACTGATGATTATTTCATCGTCGTCGGTGGTTGCATGAAATATTACGCCGCGGTGGGTAACTAACCACCAGCCATCAGTACTTGATGCAACACGATCAAAGACGGCATCTTCGATTACATTAAAGAAGACATCGCTGCGCACTCGATTTTCTTCGAATCCACTGATGTCTAATTGAATAAGCTGAAGTGTTCCATCACCGCATACCTGCATGAAATCACTTTGAGCGATGGGCATAAGCACAGCGCAACCTGGTGTTGATGCTTCATAAACAAAAACGCGGTCCTCTAGATCAACAATCGATACTGAATGCCCTGGATTCATATTCAGTACCGCGAGGTGACGACCATTATTCAATAAGCCGAGATGACTTCGTACCTGCAGTCGTGCCATATGATTTGGGATTTCAATTTCCGCAATAGGGTTTAGATTTTCATAGTCGTAAACTGCAACGATATCGGTACGATCACCATACACTCCCCGTGATAAATAGGACTCGGCTGCATAAAACTCACGTCGCGGCCAGTAGTGTGTCACAGCAGGAGTCTGCCGGGACAAAGAAAGCATGCCTTTCATTTCGCCGGTGGTGGCATCGAAGATGTAGCCGCCGTTACCTGTTGTACCTATAAACCAGTTTTCCTCGCGATCTGGCATGGTTTCTACGTATATTTCTTCCGAGGGTATTTGCCCGAAGGCCAGCGGTGCTATTAGCACTAGAGCTAGGGCTATTGGGGAGATAAAGCGCATTATTCTTCTCCTTTAAGGATCACCATGGCGTGATTATTCGCATCTTCTTATCAGGGCCCATGAGTGTAGCGCAATTTAAGGAAATTGGCTCGATTACGGGGCGTTTCTGCCGATTTCATATTCAACTAATTGCTAGTAATTCCACCTCGATAATTTTTCCCTTAAGGGATTCTCCGTATACTAGTTCCATAAATAAAATAAAAAGCAGGAATACCCATGAGCTCCGACATCACTACCCCCAGCCCTGACATAGATCTCTCAGTTCTAACTCGGAATAGACGAACCCTCGGAGTGGGAGCGATCATTAGCTTGCTTCTTTTTCTGTTTCTGGAAATAAACTATGGATGGCGGCAGGGGGCACTGTTCATAGTTGGTTTGGGCGCAGGAGTAATTTTGTACCACGCTGCATTTGGATTTACGTCTGCCTGGCGTGAAGTTGCTAACACCGGAAGAGGTGCAGGCTTGCGGGCTCAAATGTTAATGCTTGCGGTCACTGTTCTCGTTTTTACCCCCCTTATTGCTCAAGGTGAATTATTTGGAACCAATGTAAGAGGAAGCGTTGCTCCGTTAAATCTGGCCGTTATTTGTGGTGCCTTTATGTTCGGCCTGGGTATGCAACTAGGTGGTGGCTGCGCATCAGGTACATTATTCACTGCCGGTGGTGGTAACACTCGTATGATGATAACTCTTGCAGCATTTATTGCGGGTTCTCTACTCGGTACTTGGCAATGGCATCTCTGGCAGGACGTACCGGGTGTCCCGCCGATTGCACTAACACAAAGTTTCGGATCACTGGGTGGTATAATTGGAAGTCTTATTCTTTTTGCTGCTGTCTGGTACGCAACAATTCTTTATGAAAAGAAAAAGCACGGAGAAGTAGTAGCAGAACCGCGTTCGAACTTTTCTGTTCTCCGAGGACCTTGGCCGCTTGTCGCTGGAGCGCTCGCTTTAGTCTTGGTACAAGTTGCAACTTTAGTATTAGCTGGTCGCCCCTGGGGTGTTACCTCCGGCTTCGCACTTTGGGGTGCAAAGATCGCTGGTATTACTGGGCTGGATGTTTCACTCTGGCCTTACTGGAGTCGAGCTGGACAAGCTGCTTCTTTAGATCAGAGCGTATTTAATGACATCACTTCCGTGATGAATTTCGGCATCATGCTTGGTGCACTAGTTGCAGCTGCCCTGGCACGAAAATTTTCTCCTTCAGCAAAAATGCCAAACGGGCACATTATGGCTGCAATCATCGGCGGTTTAATGTTGGGATACGGCGCGCGCATAGCATTTGGTTGCAACATTGGTGCATACTTCAGTGGTATCGGTTCTACCAGCATGCACGGTTGGCTTTGGTTTGCAGCAGCTTTCGCCGGGAGTATTATTGGCACAAAACTTCGGCCAAAGTTTGGACTGACCTAGTTATCAAAATCCAAGTGTAGAGGTGACGAGACTTCTTCTGCGAACTTGTCGCTTTAAGTCACGATTGCATCGATCAAATCTCTACTCACATCTTCAGCATAAATTTTTTCGCAGTGATGTTCGGCGCTAAGTACATCGTATTGTGTAAACTGAAAGTCGCAAATTGGTGCTTTGTATTCAGGAATAGTTGAGGCTGTGAAATAATTTCTAATAACTATTGTGAATAGCTTTCAGAACTACTCCCATGCCTTTTAGTCGTATTTCCCCTCTGTGTTTTAGACGGAAATATTTGTATAGTGGATTGAAAATAAGAACATTAGGGCTCGACATGAAATCAATTCGATTCTCAGTAATCTCCTTTCTTTTTTCTTTATATATTGGCTTACCAGTTTCAGGCCAAACTCCACAGTTCGATCTCGATCTGGAATGGCCTCAGGTCCCAATGGGTGACAACTGGCTTACTGGTGGAATTGGCGGTATGTGTATCGATTCCCGTGATCATGTTTTCTTATTGAATAGACAGAATGTGGTTGAGGCAGACCTAGATGGCGCGAAACTAGCACCGCCAATAATTGAACTGGATGCAAATGGAGCGGTAGTCAAAGGTTGGGGAGATCCAGAGTTAATTGGACCGCGTCTCCATGATTGCCATGTAGAAGCTGATGGCAGTATTTGGATTGTTGCCGCAGGTACTGGATATATTCAAAAGTATTCGAACGATGGCGGTGAACTCCTTATGCAAATTGGTGAGACTGGTCGCTTCGATTCTTCAGATGGAACGAGAGAAGGTGAGCCTTTAAATTCTGATAGTGCACAATTCTTTTTACCTTCTGCAGTAGACGTAAATAGAAACAATGGCGACATCTATGTCGCTGATGGTGAACTTCCTGGCGGTAATGCGCGTATTGCGGTACTAAATAAGGAAGGTGATTTTTTGCGGCAATGGCAACTTTTCCGTACTGCTTCAGACCGAGAAATTACTCCTCTGCCACACTGTTTACGATTATCTAATGACGGATTAGTGTATGTATGTGATCGTCAGGCTGACCGCATTCAGGTTTTCGATCAGCAAGGCAACTTTATAAAGAATATTTTTGTTTCTTTTACCCCCTTGTCTCCCACCGAAGATCGCGCCGGCGGAAATCGCGGATCCGCAGTAGTCTTGGCGTTTTCTCCTGACGCTGAACAACGCTATATGTACGTTATCAACCAGAATAGTGTCATGATCGATGTGCTGGAGAGAGAAAGTGGCAGAGTAGTTTCACGATTTGGCGATGGACCCGGACGTTATCGCGGTCAGTTTACTCTACCCCATGGGATTGGTGTCGACTCTCGAGGAAATGTTTATGTCGCCGAGCAGGAAGGACGAAGAATTCAAAAGTATTCTTTAATCGACTGATTCAGAAATCTAGATACTTCACAATTTCCTCTTCGGAGTAACCAAGCTCTCTCAATATTTCTTCCGTATGCTCGCCAAGGGCCGGCGCAGCTGTTGGTTTGCGTTTTTCGAAACCGCTGACTTCAAATGGGCTGTTTACCGTTCGAATAGAACCGTATTCCGGATGTTCTAATGGAATAATAATATCGTTATCTGCTTTCTGTTTATCATTTGCCGCTTCATCATAGGTAAAAACTTTGGAGTGAGGAATATCAAACTCGGTCAGTCTTTGTAACCAGTAATCTACATCATGCTCGGCGAAAGAATCACTGACTTCCTTTATTAACAAAGGCATGTTTTCAACACGCTTTTCATGTGTGAAGAATTTATCGTCTTCAATAAACTCCGGACGACCTATTGCATTACAGAATGGAGCCCAATCTCTTGCGGAGTTAACTAAAGTTAATTTGATTAGTTCTTTGTCTTTAGTTCGATAATTTAGTGAAATAAAATTATAGGCCTGATCGCGAGGTCGTTTATCTCTGTACTCTGCGTCAGCCAAACCCGCTTGAATCATTACCGAATTAGCCCAGGTACCGTTAGCCAGGAGTGAGGTTGAAACCTTGCAGCCTTTTCCGGTTTGTTCCCGCTGATATAAACCAGACATGATGGCGCCAAACAAGCTCATAGCGCTTGGATGATCGCCAGCTCCGAATGGAAAAGTGCTTAGCCATCCTTCATAGGGAAACAGATGCCATTCTATTCCTGAGCGAGTCCAGTAACATACGGTGTCATAGCCCGGTTTATCTATTTCTTCTCCTTTCTCGCCATAACCAGTCGCCAGTGCATAAATTAGTTTCGGATTAACGTCTCGCATTGAATCGTAGTTAATTTTGAGTCTATTGATGGCATCGATACGGTAGTTGGTAATAAACACATCTGCGTCGGAGGCTAGTCGACAAACCGCATCATGTCCTTCTTCGGTTTTTAGATCTAGCACAACACTCTTCTTGTTCCGATTGGTCATTTGAAATGCATAAGGCATTTCAGAGATAGGAAGCCCCTCGATTTTGTGCCAATTACGATTCAGATCACCAGTTCCAGGCGGTTCTATTTTAATTACGTCAGCGCCAAAATCACTAAGTACTACACCAGCAGCTGGGCCGAAGACCATAGTTGTGAGTTCAATGACTTTTATTCCGGCAAGCAGGGATTGGTTTTCGGACATCTATTTTTGTTATTCATACTAGCGGTGCAAAAAGGACTGAGAGTATAGATGATCCCCAGTTGCTTAAAAACCACTGCTTTCATTCTGTTCAATTTTTCCTGAACTGCTATGCTACCCGGTCTTCGAAAAAAGCGTTTTCGCTAGATTGAGCAGCAAGTTAACAAAAAAGAAGAAAAAAATAGGAAAGACCATGACTGAATTTTGCAAAGTTGAAAAACGGGACCGCATATTAATAGTCACCATTAACCGCCCAGAAAGGCTTAATGCACTGCATCCTGCTGCTAATTTAGAGCTTGCTAAAGTATTCGACGAATACGCTGCAGACGACGAGCTTTGGGTAGCGATAATTACTGGTGAAGGCAGGGCCTTCAGTGCCGGTAATGATTTGCGCTGGCAGGCAGAAGGGAATGTGCGACCACCAATGCCTTTGGGTTTTGCCGGACTAACTAGCCGCTTTGATCTGATCAAACCTGTAATAGCCGCGGTTAATGGCGTCGCTATGGGAGGTGGATTTGAAATTGCATTGGCTTGCGACCTCATCATTGCGTCCGAGAAAGCAGTATTTGCGTTACCTGAACCCAAAGTTGGTCTGGCAGCACTGGCCGGAGGCCTCAACCGTTTGCCGCGAATCATCGGTAGTAAGCGCGCTTTGGGCATGATTCTTACTGGTCGCCATGTCCCTGCTGAGGAAGGGCAAAATCTAGGATTTGTAAACGAAGTCGTACCTCATGAGCAAGTTTTGGGTCGAGCGATTGAGGTTGCAAACGAAATCCTTACTTGTTCACCACTGTCGATTCGCGCAAGCAAAGACGCAGTTTACCGTTCGTTGGATTTCGCTTCTCTGGAAGAATCAATGAAAGATATGCGTACTGAATACTCTGCGGTGAAAAAGATGGCAGAAAGTGAAGACTTTATCGAAGGGCCGAAAGCATTTGCAGAGAAGAGGCTGCCTAACTGGAAAGGTCGTTAGAAATTGATACACGGAATTAGAAAATGAAACTCTACCATTGCTCGAATGCAAGATCGGTACGTCCTTTGTGGACACTGGAAGAACTCGGTGTGAATTACGAACTCACTGTTATGCCATTTCCGCCCCGATTTACTTATGACGGATATTTAGATATTAATCCTATGGGTACGGTGCCGACTTTCATAGACGGGAATCTTGTCATGACAGAGTCGACTGCCATCTGTCAGTATCTAGTTGAAAAATTTAGCCCTACCGAATTGCGTGTCAT
Organism: Pseudohongiellaceae bacterium; assembly: GCA_045565735.1. Lineage (GTDB taxonomy): Bacteria > Pseudomonadota > Gammaproteobacteria > Pseudomonadales > Pseudohongiellaceae > UBA9145. The sequence goes on along the minus strand of JBJLER010000022.1, from coordinate 17,777 downwards.
GCCAGATGAACCTGAGTATGGAGAATATCTGAATTGGCTTTATCGATCCGATGCGACATTTACATTTCCTTTAGCAATTAACTTTCGTTATACCAAGTTGGAATCTGAAGAGCGTCGTGTTCCGCAAGTTGCTGAAGATTATGCAATTTGGTTTCACTCGCGCATTCGTTCGGTAGAAGCTGCCCTGGAAGGAAAGGAATTCTTGGTTTCGGATCGATTTACTATCGCAGATATTGTGGTTGGTTACGCCCTACAGTTTGGCGATCGTCTTGGTTTAAGCGATCGCTATAAACCCAATTGTCTGCGATACCTGGATAGCCTCAATGAGCGTGAGGCCTACAAGCGATCCCAGGAAAAAGGCCGTCTGCTAGAATAGGGTATTTCCTGTTACGGCCCTTCAACAATTTTGCTAAAGTTACCGTAAATGTCTGTAAAGGGCTCAGAAATGGCGCCTTCAGAGGACGACCATGAAAACATCTCTGAAACTACTATTTGCTGCTTTGATACTAGCTTCCTGCCAGTCGTCAGAAAATGTGTCGTTTAGACAAATGACTGAAGAAGAGTTGATTGCTTATAACTCAACCGTGCCTCTGGGTGACAGTGTGTTCTGTTTTGAGGATGTACGCACTGGCTCTCACATTCGAAAAAAACACTGTATAACTCTCCAAGAAATAATTAATCAGGTTAACGATAATTCTCACGCACTTGGTGTTCTGAACTATGGCGGCCCAGGGCCGTTTCGAAGTGGTGGTGGTGTTGGCTTTGGTGTCGACTAGCCAAGCATCGCTTATCTATTATAAATAGGCGATAGCGAATCGAACGATTAACTCTTTATCGAGTGCACTAGAAAATAAAAGAGGGGCCGTTATGGGCAAACTCAGTCAGGCATTTGCAATTTTTTCCACAGTGCTATTTTTAAACACTGCGCAATCACAAAACTACGATTGGATGCACTATGGCAATGATCCTGGTCATACCAAGTACGCACCCTTAGATCAGATAAATAGAGAAAATGTTGCAGATTTAGAAGTGAATTGGATTTGGGAATCTATCGACAATCAGGCAGTAGCAGAGCGACCCCAGCATGTTCCTTCAGGGTTTAAGGCAACACCTATAACTCGCAATGGCACCATTTATGTTAGTACACCATTGGGATTTATTGCCGCAATAGATGCGCAAACCGGGCAACAGAAATGGGCCTTTAACACTTTTACCTGGGAACACGGCCGACCCGCTAACAATGGTTTCAATCATCGCGGGGTTACCTTTTGGGAAAAGCCGACTGCAAATGGCACTGAACCACGCATCATTATGACCACTGCCAATGCATTTCTCTGGTCCATCGATGCAGAAACTGGAGAGCCTGATTTAAGTTTTGGAGTTAATGGAAAGACTGACTTAACTCTTGGACTTGGTAGAGAAGTAGATAGATCCATGATCGCTCACTCCGCTGCTGTACCCATTGTTGGTAATACGGTGATCATCGGTTCTGTTGTTTATGACCAGCCAATGTTTGACATGGTTCCAGAGAAACTGACTGACTTGCCACCCGGGCATGTTCGCGGTTTCGATCTCAATACTGGTCAACAGAAATGGATTTTCCACACCATTCCACAGCCAGGTGAATTCGGTAATGAAACCTGGATGGATGATTCCTGGGAAGTAACCGGCGCCACCAATATCTGGACGATGATCTCGGTGGACCCGGAATTAGGCTATGCCTATCTGCCTGTTGGTAATCCAGGTAATGATTTTTACGGTGGACAACGTCTTGGCGATAATCTGTTTGGAACCAGTTTAGTGGCCGTCGACACCGAAACTGGTGAGCGGGTCTGGCACTATCAAATCGTGCATCATGAATTATGGGATTACGATCCACCAGCGGCGCCAACCCTGGTTGATATCACGGTTGATGGCAGAGATATCAAAGCTGTCGCCATGGTTACAAAGCAAGCATTCATTTATGTATTCGATCGTATTACTGGCGAACCAGTTTGGCCTATCGTTGAACGACCGGTACCTGTTAGTTATGTACCGGGTGAACGGGCAGCACCGACGCAACCATTTCCAACTAAACCGGCTCCATTCGATCAACAAGGTATTTCAGAGGAAACCTTAATCGACTTTACGCCTGAGTTAAGACAGGAAGCATTAGAGATCATTAGTGAATTTGAATACGGTGGTTTGTATACACCGCCATCGCTTGCGGGAACAATAACACTTCCTGGTTGGACTGGTGGAGCTGAATGGACTGGAGCAGCTTTTGATCCCGAAACTTCCATGTACTACATACCATCTGTTACAAGTCCAATCGTTATTCAATTAGTTGCAAACAATCCGACGGAAACAGATTTTGTGTACATGCGTGGCGGAATTCGAAATGTAAATGGGCCACGTGGTTTACCTATAACCAAACCACCTTACGGGCGCATAAGTGCGGTTAACTTAAACACCGGCGAATACGAGTGGGTGCGGGCTAACGCCGAAGGAATTCGTCAACAGATTATCGACATGGGAATACCCGATCCCGGCCCTGTTGGCGTGGTTAATTTAGCACCCTTGCTGGTAACAAAGACACTTCTGTTTCAAGCAATTACCGATGGAGTTCCTATCCTGCGGGCCATGAATAAAGCCACTGGTGAAACTATTGCGGAAATCGAACTACCAGCAATTCCCCAAGGTGCACCTATGACATACATGGTAGATGGGAAACAATACATCGCTATTAGTTGTGGCGGTGGCGCAGACGCGAAAATGGTAACACTTTCTCTTCCTTAAGCAGGACTAACAGAAGCAAATCCCTGAACAATTTCTGAAGCAAGGACATCCTCGAGAAAATTTTCAGTAAGATAAAACGCGACGCGTAGCAGTCCAAATTTTCAGCCTGCTTTAACTACATTCTAAACACGCCGAACTTTGTGTCCTCGATTGGTGCGTTGCGTGCGATCTCCATGCAGCAGGCGATAACGCTTCTGGTTTGCGCGGGTTCGATAACACCATCATCCCAAAGGCGCGCGGATGCATAGTAGGCATGTCCCTGGGTTTGATAAGTTTCCAGGATTGGTTTTCGAAACTCTTCTTCCTCGTCCTTTGACCATTCTCGACTTTTATTCTCAATTTGGTCACGCTTAATTGTGGCGAGTACTCCTGCGGCTTGCTCCCCACCCATGACAGATATACGGGCATTCGGCCACATGAACATGAATCGAGGGTCATAGGCTCTTCCACACATGCCGTAATTACCTGCACCAAATGAACCGCCAACGATAACGGTAAACTTTGGCACACTGGTGCAGGCAACGGCCATTACCATCTTCGCCCCATGTTTAGCGATGCCGCCTTCTTCGAAGGCCTTGCCCACCATAAAGCCAACAATGTTTTGCAAAAACAGAAGCGGAATTTTTCTTTGGGAACAAAGCTCAATAAAGTGTGTGCCTTTAGTTGCGGATTCGCTAAACAAGATTCCGTTGTTAGCAACTATACCGATCGGATGACCGTCGATATGAGCAAAACCGCAAACCAGAGTCTTACCATACAGCGCTTTAAATTCATTGAAGTTTGAGCCATCGACAATGCGCGCGATAATTTCTCTTGCGTCATAAGATACGGAAGGATTTCCCGGCACGACACCATTGAGTTCTTCAATGTCATACTTTGGTTCTTCTATTTTTACTACTGCCTTACTTAGGGGCTCTCGATTTAAATGAGTGACTATGTTGCGAGTTATTTCCAACGCATGTTCATCATTTTCTGCATAGTAGTCCGATACACCCGACTTACGGCAATGTACGTCGGCTCCTCCCAGCTCTTCTGCATCCACAACTTCACCTGTCGCAGCTTTAACTAAGGGCGGACCAGCTAAAAATACAGTGGCTTGATTACGCACCATTACGCATTCGTCTGACATTGCCGGAACATAAGCGCCACCAGCAGTGCACGATCCCATTACTACTGCAATTTGAGGAATGCCGTGGGCTGACATTTTGGCCTGATTAAAGAAGATACGACCAAAGTGGTCTTTGTCTGGGAACACCTGATCCTGCCGGGGTAAGTTGGCACCACCGGAATCGACCAAGTAGATACAAGGTAAGTTGTTTTGTGCTGCGATGTCTTGGGCACGCAAATGTTTCTTCACACTTATGGGATAGTAGGTGCCGCCTTTCACTGTGGCGTCATTGACGATAATGACACAATCAATTCCGCTTACCTTTCCGATGCCAGTCAGTATTCCTGCTGCAGGAACATCTTCACCGTAAACGTTATAAGCAGCGAGTTGTGAAAATTCCAGAAACTCGGTTCCTGGATCGATTAGTGACTTGATGCGATCTCTTGGAAGTAACTTGCCTCTAGCGATGTGTTTCTCTTTAGCTGCTTCAGGACCACCAGCTTCGATTAACGTACGTATTTCCCGCAAATCATCTATCTTCATTTGCATTGCAGTTTCATTGCTCGCGAACGAATTACTTTCCTTATTTATCTTGGTTTGAATTACCGGCATGGGAAACTCCCTAACTTCATTTCGATTTCCTCAGCGTGATTAAAATTCAAAGTTGAATAACTTATTTTCATTTTATTCCCCGGCTGCATATTGGCAGTGTCATTGCCGGCCATCCAACGCGCTGAGACATATCGACTCAGTCTTTTTCAAATCTTTTAGCATGGTGTTTATTTCTTTCTTCCGTTGTTCTAGGAGAAGCCGTTTTCCCTGAATTTTGAGCAGCAAATTTTCGAGTTGCCTGGTATTAGCTGTTTCTGGTTCGTACATCTCGATGATGTCCCGGCTTTCATCCAGAGAGAAACCAATCTTTTTGCCGCGCAGGATAAGTTTCAGTTTGACTCTGTCGGCTGCAGAAAACACGCGAGTACTGCCCTTTCGACTAGGAAAGAGGAGGCCCTTTTCTTCATAGAAGCGAATAGTTCGGGGCGTGACATGGAACTCCTGGGATAGGTCAGAAATGCTGTAGGCATCGGTCATGTTGGGACTCTTGAAGTTGGGCAACACATAATCTTGAGTTTATCTAACGCTTACGTTAACGTAAAGTTAAAACCAGAAAAGATTTTTTTGCCAATTACTCGAAAAGACTCGTAGAAAGCGGTTTCCCTAACTTCAGATATCTTTTAAATTATTACCAGCCAAGCTGGAAAATCATCAAAACAGATTATTAGTAAGGAATAACTATGTCGTCAGTCAGCTATGCCAGTGGTCCAGCAGACAAAGCTCTATTAGGGACTCCCATCCCGAAACTCTTTGATCAAATAGTTGCTCAACATGGCGATCGGGAAGCGGTAGTTTCAATCCATCAGGATGTGCGTCTTACTTATGCCCAATTGGCAGATCGAGTTAACAAATTAGCCAAGGCATTTATTTCAGCCGGTTTTGAAAAAGGGGATCGAGTGGGAATCTGGTCACCGAACAATGTTGAATGGTTGACAACGCAGTACGCTACGGCAAAGGCAGGCATTATCTTGGTAACTATTAATCCTGCCTACCGTGTTCATGAACTTGCTTATGTATTAGAACAGTCCGGTTGCAGAGGACTAGTTATGCAAAATCAATTCAAGACTTCCGATTACGAAGGAATGATTACTGAGTTATGTCCTGAGTTAGCTGAAGATTTTGCCGGAGCACTAAACAACGAAAAGTTTCCAAACTTGAAAGCAGTAATCTCGATGACGTCATCAGATCTTGCCGGAATCTACGATTGGACTGACTTCCTTGGGCTGGCATCTAACAAGAGTGATGAAGAACTAAGTGTACGACAGTTGAATCAAGACATGGATGATGCCATTAACATTCAATACACCAGCGGCACTACCGGATTTCCCAAAGGTGCAACACTGAGTCATCACAATATTCTAAATAATGGTTACTTTGTTGCATCGGCGATGAACTTTACCGAAGAGGATCGTCTAGTAGTTCCCGTGCCGCTTTACCACTGCTTTGGCATGGTTATGGGAAATCTTGGTTGTTTAAGTCACGGTGCCTGTGCAATTTATCCGAGTGAAGGATTTGAACCGGAAGCAGTCCTGCAAGCAGTACAAGCAGAAAAAGCGACGGCGCTGTATGGTGTGCCAACCATGTTTATTGCTGAATTGGCATTACCCAACTTTTCTGATTATGAGCTATCAACACTGCGCACTGGCATTATGGCTGGTGCTCCATGCCCTATTGAAACCATGAAGCAAGTGAACGAATCAATGCATATGACCGAAGTTGAGATTGCTTATGGCATGACTGAAACCAGCCCAGTAAGTTTTCAAACCCGCGTGGATTCTCCCTTAGATAAAAGAGTAAGTACGGTTGGCCGCGTGCATCCGCATGTAGAAGTGAAAATCATCGATCCGGAAACCGGTAGCATCTGTCCTGTAGGAGAAATGGGAGAGCTCTGTACACGAGGGTACTCGGTCATGTTGGGCTATTGGGAAAATCCTGAAGCAACTGCCACTGCTATCGATCCAAACGGCTGGATGCATACGGGCGATACGGCAATCATGGATGGAGATGGTTATGTAAACATTGTTGGCAGAATTAAAGACATGATCGTCCGCGGTGGTGAAAATGTTTATCCACGTGAGATCGAAGAATACTTGATGACTCATGACAGTATCGAAGCAGTCCAAGTAACCGGTGTACCTGATCCAAAGTATGGTGAAGAGATTATCGCCTGGGTTAGTTTAGTCGGGGGCGCCGAAATGTCGGAAAACGATGTGAAGGAGTATTGCAAAGGAAAGATTGCGCACTACAAAGTACCTCGGTACATTCGATTCAGTGCAGACTTTCCAATGACGGTAACTGGTAAAGTGCAAAAGTTTAAGATGCGCGAGATCAGTATCAAGGAATTAGGTTTAGAAGAGCTGACCACAGCTTAAGGAATAAGTAACAAAATGATTTATCCCCATGGAGATTTAGAAAAGATTGGCACGGATGCCTTCATGGTGCGAGGCAGTATTAAAATAAACCCTTTAATGCGCATTAGCCGCAACATGGGAATTATTCGAGAAGAGAATGAGCTAACCCTTATTAACCCCATTCGTCTTAATAAAAAGACAGAAGAAAAATTAAAGGATATGGGAGAGGTAAAAAACATAATCAGGTTGGGTGCCTTTCATGGAGTTGATGATCCTTACTATGTTAATAACTTTAAAGCGCAATTCTGGAGTCAGCCCGGGGGCACTACCTATAACGAACCTATTTTGGATATAGAAATAGGCATGGGCGGATTAACTCCTGTTCACAACTCTGAGTTTTTTCATTTCCAAGGAACTAACCAACCGGAATGCGCATTACTGCTGAAGCGCGATGGTGGAATTCTTTTTACCTGCGATGCCATTCAACATTATGGCGACTATAGCTATAACAATTGGCTGGCAAGAATCTTGATGCCACGAATCGGATTTCCTAAAAGAACGATTATTGGTCCAATCTGGCTAAGGTTGATGACACCGGAAGGTGGAAGTTTAGAGTCTGAATTTCAGCGCCTCCTGCAGTTAGAATTCAATAGTCTCTTATCCGCACATGGGACTTTTCTTAACCAGGGTACCCGTGGAGCGGTAATAAATGCTGTTTCAGCAGCGTTTAACTAGGATTAAATCCTTCATCTTTTTTCGCTCCACTCCGCCCCGCCCTATATAAACTCCTGTAGCCCTGTACCATAATTGATTGAATTCGGCCCGATGCTGGGGCTATGATGCGGCTACTGCGCGTAGGATTCTAGAATCGAATGCCAGGATACCTATAAATAAAAGAATTAATTATACAACTAGCCTGAACAGGCTGCGGGAGGACCTATGAAAACTACCCGACGTGGATTTGGAACCATTGCCTTGGGCGCTGCTGTTGGAGCTGTTTCTGGAATATCAGTTTTTAGCCGTAAAGCCCATGCCCAGACCCGTGCTAACCACGCAAACGGGGTCTACGATAACGGCATTATTCAATTGAATCAGAATGAGAGTGCCCGCGGTCCTGGACCGAAAACTATGGACGCCATGCATAGCCATACTACTAAGCGCGTAGGGCGTGGTTACTCCCCTGATCATGTGAATGAGCTACGTCAAGGCGTTGCTGATTACTACAATATCAGCACTGACAATGTGCAGCTGGCCACGGGTTCAACTCCCTTACTACAAGGATCGGTTCGAGCTTTCTGTAGCGCTGATAAAACATTCGTCACTCCGATGCCCACTTACTCAACCAGTTTGAGTACAGCGCGAACAATTAACGCAGCCACAATCGAATTGCCTCTGGGAAGTGATCTAGGAGTTGATTTGGATTCTTTGGCAAACAACGGTGATGGTGCTGGCTTGTTGTATCTATGTAATCCAAACAACCCCACTGGCACAGTGCATGGACCGGATACGGTTGAGGCATTTGTCCGCAGAGTGATGCGTGAAAACCCAGACACTTACATTCATATCGACGAAGCCTATATTAACTATACGCGTCCAGGCTTAATGGAAACTGCTTTACCACTAGCCCTGGAATTCGACAAAGTGTTTATCACTCGTTCGTTCTCTAAAGCACACGGACTTGCCGGTATGCGCATTGGTTATGCTCTTGCTCAGGAAGAAACTCTAGCTAAGATTCGCGGAGCCTGGGGTATGGGTGATGTAAATATGCTTGGTGCGGTAGCAGCATTAACAGCATTGGAAGATAAAGAACACATCGCATGGGAAGCTGAGGAAAACGCAGCTATCCGCGACGAAGTAATTGGCTTCTTCCGCAGCCGCGGACACGAAGTACCGGATTCCAATACGAACCATATCTTCGTAAACATTGGAATGCCAGCGGCGCAGTTCAGAGAAGGCTGTCTGGAACACAATGTTCTAGTGGGACGTGACTTTCCACCTCTTGAGCAATCACATTGCCGTATTTCTCTCGGAAGCAGAGAAGAAATGAAGATTGCAATGGAAGTTTTTGCAAAAGTATTGGGATAAACCGAGCCAAAGCAAAAAACAAAAGGGACTGAGTTTCCACTCAGTCCCTTTTTTATTCTACGGGCCAACAAGACTACTAAGTTATTTAGAATGCGGGGTTGATTGCCATGAGTCTCTTTAAACGAATGGGCATTTTCATATTCGTTGCATTTATTTTTGAAACGAGCATTTATGCACAAGATCACAAAGCGACGGTAATGCAGTATATCGACGACAATGCTACTTTGTATGGTGACGTTGCCCAACAGATATGGGACTGGGCCGAAGTCGGCTATCTGGAAAATCAAAGTTCAAACCTGTTACAGCAACAACTTTCAAACGCAGGTTTTGAAATAACAACTGGTGTTGCAGGAATACCAACGGCGTTTGTTGCAAGCTGGAGTGCAGGTACCGGTGGTCCCATCGTTGGGATCTTGGCTGAGTACGATGCTCTTCCCGGTATTACTCAGGACAGAAATCCTTTAAGAGATGCTATTGATCATAAAGCAGCGGGTCATGCTTGTGGTCATCACTTATTTGGAACAGGATCAGTTGCTGCCGCTATAGCTACAAGAATGTGGATGCAGGAAACTGGACAGATTGGCGAAATCCGTCTTTATGGAACGCCGGCGGAAGAGGGTGGAGCCGGTAAGGTCTATATGGTGAGAGATGGCTTATTCGATGATGTCGATGTTGTTTTGCATTGGCATCCTAGTGATTCGAATTCAGCTGATGCTCGCAGTTCACTGGCAAACAAATCGGCGAAGTTCAGGTTTACTGGATTATCCGCACACGCCGCTGGTGCACCCCATCGTGGCCGTTCAGCACTGGACGGTGTTGAGGCCATGAATCATATGGTGAATCTGATGCGAGAACATGTGCCTATGGAAACTCGTATTCACTATGTAATTACTTCTGGTGGAGCAGCGCCTAATGTGGTGCCAGATTTTTCTGAAGTTTATTACTACGTTCGCCATCCTGATCCAGCTCAGGTGAATGAGATTTTTGATCGGGTGGTACAAACTGCAGAGGGAGCTGCATTGGGCACGGATACCGAAGTGGAGTTTGAAGTAATCCACGGCATCTACAACGTGTTGCCTAATATTTCTCTACAGGAAGTCATTCATTCCAATCTGAGTCGAGTGGGCGGCGTCGAATATAACGCTGAAGAAATTCAATTTGCTGAGACCTTGCGTTCGGCATTGCCTCCCAATGCTCCCCGGGTAGAAGAGGCGGCAAATATTCGACCAATGATAGTGAATGAACGCGGTGGTGGTGGCTCTACAGATGTCGCTGATGTAAGTTGGGCGGTTGCCACTGGTGGTATGCGAGCAGCAACCTGGGTGCCAGGTACATCTTCTCATTCCTGGCAGGCAGTGGCGGCAGGTGGTACATCTATTGGAAACAAGGGAATGATTGTTGCCGCCAAGACTTTAGCTATGACAGCAGTGGACTTAATCACCAATGATGCCTTAGTTGAAAATGCAAAGAATGAACATCAAAACAGACTTCCTTCGGATTGGGTTTACGAGCCATTGCTGGGAGATCGCCAACCACCTCTGGATTATCGTCTGCCTGCAGGTCCAGGTAACTAATCGCAAAACCAAAAAAGCGCTCAGATTTGGTCATTTTTCGCTATTTCTGACCCAATATCTGCAGAATTCTTTTGCGCATTTGGCCTAATAGGAATATTCTCCAAAGAAGCTTGAGTGTTAACAAACCAATACTCGGAAGCCCCAAAAACCAAGGCCTCGGGCCCAAACAGACAAAAGAAATATAAAGGGGGGGGAAAGATGTCCAGAAATCAGCAATCATCCAAAGGACTCGATCGCCGCAGTTTTATGAAAGGTGCGGGAATGACTGCACTCGCAGGAGCAGCTGGAAGCGTTGCTACAGTGGCTAGCACTTCTGCATCCGCCCAAGAATCATCTTCACTCGATATACCTAAGCTCTCTAACGGTAAGTTCGATTTCGACACAATCTATAACCGTGTTGGAACTAACTGTGCTCGTTGGGATTCTCCGCCCAGAAATTATCCTGGTGGTGAATTCGAATACGGGATGGGTGTGGCTTCAATGGACTTCGAGTGTGCCCCTTGCATTACCGAAGCATTGCAGGAACGTATCAAACATCACAACTGGGGCTATCTAGCTTCAACTGATGGATTACGGGACGGCATTATCCGCTGGAACGGAGAACGCCATGGCGTCGACCTTGATCCATCAAACGTAGTCATCTCCGATGGTGTTTATCCAGGCATGATTGCGGCAATGCGCGCTTATGTTCCAAGAGGAAGCAAACTACTTTTATCAACACCTGCTTATTCTGGATTCTATGGAATGGCTAGAGCAGCAAATGTCGAAATCATCGACAGCGAAATGCTTTATGCAAACGGACGCTACGAAATTAACTGGGAAGATCTTGAAGCCAAGATGACCCCAGATGTTCGCGCTATGATTGTGTGTAATCCACAGAACCCAACCGGTAATGTATGGACTGAAGAAGAACTACTTCGAGTTGGTCGTCTCTGTCTTGACCACAATATTGTTGTTCTGTCTGACGAGATTCATTCTGATGTGATTCGCTCTGGTCATAAATTCACACCATTTGCGAGCCTGCCGGATGAAGCAGTGGTTAATAATAGCGTTTCATTTAATGCTATTAGTAAGACATTCAATCTGGCTGGAATGAAGAATGCTTACTACTATTCTAAGAGCCCAATTACTCTTGGTCGTGTTAACAAATATCACAGAGCTGAGTTAAGCACATTAGGTGTTGTTGCTAACGAAGCAGCGTACAACCATGGTGGTGAATGGTTTGATGAAGCAAACGCTTATATGGATGATACTCATTCGTACGTCGAGAGCTACATTAAGCAGTATATGCCAACCGTTGGTTATACTCGTAACGAAGGTACCTTCATGACATTCCTTGATTTCACCAAGACTATGGAATCAGTCGGTGCCAAAGAACTTTATGAGTCAGATGGTAAAGCTAGCCCTGAACATTTCTTTCAGGATTGGATGGTGCATAACTCAGGTGTGTATCTGAATCCAGGGGTTAGTTACGGAGAGGGTGGGGCAAACCACATGCGAATGAACATCGCGTCTTCCCGTGTAGTCATTAAGGAAGTATTGGATGCAATGGCGGCATCGGTTAATAATGTTTAGCTTTTGAGACCCATAGGGCTAATAAAAGAAAGAGTAGAAGGGAAGACTCGCACAAGGAAGATAGAAAGCACGTAAAAAATATCTACCACAAATGGAGAGGCAGTGTTGTTTTTAATGACACTGCCTTTTGCTTTTCTGGATTTTTATTCAATGATCGATTCGATTCACTTCGCCAGTATTAGCAAAGTAGCAGATTTACTCGAAAGCAAAGAAATCTCGCCGGTTGAACTTACTGAATTCATGCTAAATCGCATCGAAGCCCTTGATGCAAATCTAAAAAGCTACGCAACGATATGTTGGGATCATGCAATGGAAGCTGCGATTAAAGCAGAACGTGAAATTACAGCTGGCAACTATCGCGGACCACTACATGGTATTCCAATTGCGGTAAAAGACCTTTGCTACACTAACGGAATTCCTACAGTTGGCGGTCTTAAAGTTCGAAGAAACGTCGTTCCCAATTTTGATGCGACGGTGGTGAAAAAACTGAGTGATGCCGGATCCGTCTTACTGGGAAAACTCAATCTAACTGAAGGTGCATTGTCCGGGTATAACCCGGATTTCGACATTCCAGTCAATCCATGGGGATCGAAACTTTGGGCCGGTGTTTCATCATCTGGTTCCGGTGTAGCTACGGCAGCGGGTCTTTGTTTCGGCTCGTTAGGAACTGATACCGGAGGCTCAATTCGCTATCCATCCATGGCAAACGGAATCGTTGGACTTAAACCGAGTTATGGCAGGGTCTCTCGTTTTGGTGTCATGGAACTTGCCGGCACTCTCGATCACGTTGGTCCAATGACACGATCAGTGGAAGATGCGGCAATCATGTTTGAAGTAATCGCTGGTCATGATGAAAAGGATGCAACTTCTATCGACGGCGAGGCCCCTCAAATTGTTAGTCAACTTAATGGAGATATCTCGGATCTAAAAATCGGTGTTGATGAGTCTTACCTAAAAGAAGGAACAGATCCCGGATTAATTTCTGCAATTGAAAACGCAATCGAATCTTTTATTGATCTAGGCGCTAACATTGTAGAAGTATCTATGCCCACTTCTGATCCCAAGGAACTTCGAAATCTTTGGTTACCTATCTGTGGGTATGAAGCAGCAAAAGCTCATGCTGATACTTTTCCAGAACGAGCGGATGAATACGGTGGTTACCTAAAGGGCGTTTTGGAACTCGGCTTATCCATGTCGGAAGATGATTACCAGGATGCGATGAACAAGCGTGCCGAATATTCAAAACAATTTGAGGCGGAACTAGAGAAAGTCGATGGAGTAATTTGCCCAGCGGGTGGTTTTGTTTTTGAAGCGGAAAAAGAAGCGCAGTATGGTGATGCGATGGCGATGAAAGATGTGATCAAGCATTTTCAAGGTCAATTCACTATACCGGCAGATCTGGCTGGAACACCGGGACTAATTGTTCTTTGCGGATTCTCAGATGATAATCGACCTTATTCACTGCAATTATTAGGATCGAATTTTTCGGAATTAAATCTTTGTAGACTTGGTCATGCATATGAACAAGCCCATGATTGGCACCAACACCATCCATCAATCTAAAAGCTAAACCTATTAAAGGATACAAAAAGGAAAACTGCAATGACCGAATTTGTTCCCCCGAAAGTTTGGAAATGGGATGCACAAAGTGGCGGAAGGTTTGGGAAAATAAATCGCCCTACCGCGGGCGCTCAGCAAGAAAAAGAACTTCCAATCGGGAAGCACCCTCTGCAATTGTATTCGCTGGGAACTCCGAACGGTGTGAAAGTAACAGTAATGCTCGAAGAGCTTTTAGGCTTAGGACATGAAGGTGCCGAGTATGATGCCTGGCTCATCAAGATTAATGAGGGCGAACAGTTTGGTAGTGACTTTGTTTCTATTAATCCAAACTCAAAAATTCCTGCGCTACTAGATGTTAGCACTGATCCGCATGCTCGCGTCTTCGAATCAGGCGCCATACTGGTTTATCTCGCAGAAAAGTTTAATGAACTTATTCCGACAGACCCTTCCGCACGAGCGGAGTGTTTTTCTTGGCTGATGTGGCAAATGGGTGCGGCACCTTTTCTCGGGGGCGGTTTTGGTCATTTTTATGTATATGCGCCAGAGCGATACGAATATCCAATAAATCGCTATACGATGGAAGTAAAACGGCAACTGGATGTATTGGATCAGAATCTCGTTAATCGACGGTTTATTTGTGGTGACGAATACAATATTTCTGATATCTCGATTTATAGCTGGTATGGGCCTTTGGTCATTCGGACTCTTTATAAGGCTCAGGAATTTCTGGATGTCGAGTCATATACAAACGTTGTGCGTTGGGCCAAAGAAGTGGAAGAGCGTCCAGCAGTAATGCGGGGTCGTCGGGTTAACCGAACCTGGGGGCCAGAAGAACTCCAGGTGCCAGAGCGCCATGACGCCAGCGACCTGGACTAAAACGACTTTAAATTGGAACATGTAAGCACTAGACTTTTTGCGACTTAGTTGATTAACTCAGCTTCAGAATAACAAGCAAATCAAAGAAACTTTAAAAAGAAGGATTACGATGAAAATTACTAACTTTTTCCTTGCGATTGTTTTACTTGCTGCGCCATTGTTAGCCAGCGCCCAATTGTCTTCGGTACAGCAAAAAGTGCAGGGGATTATGGCAATGGACCACCGCACTGATGCGGAGCTGGCACGAGATGATGATAGAGACCCAGTTAATGCGATTGAGTTTATGGGTATTAAAGATGACATGACTATCATTGAATTTATTCCCGCAGGTCAAGCGTATTACACGAAAATATTAGGGCCTTTGTTGAGAGATAATGGACACCTAATGGCAATCGACAGTCAAGGAACTTTTGATCGCTGGGGCGACTGGATTGAAATGCCGGAAATGGGAATGGTGCATCCAATTCCAATGGAATTAAGTTTTAATCGTGCAGAAGGTCGCTATGAGCCAGGTGAATTAAACTTCGGCTTGCCCCTAGGTACCGCAGATAAGTTTCTGTATATTCGCGAGTACCACAACTTCAACGCAGAAGACAATGCACGCATTAATGCTGCAGTTTACGACGCATTAAAGCCCGGGGCTGAATATGTAATCGTCGATCATACTCGTCGTCATATGCAGGGAGAGAACCGCGTTCTTGGCAGAAGAGAAGATCCAGTTACTGTTATTTATCAAGTACAGCAGGCAGGCTTTGTACTTGATCGAGTATCAGACATGTTCTTCCAGGAAAGTGATGATCTCACTAAAGAAGTCGGTGAAATTCCAAATATGACTGATAGATTTTTCCTGGTATTCAAAAAACCAGAATAAAAGTCATTAAAACTAAAAAGCCCCGGCGGCTATCCGCCGGGGCTTTTTAGTTCACGATTTAAAGCTTAGCGAGAAGGAAAGCCACCAATCCAGATTGGGCTGGACCAGGCAATCGCATCGTTAGCCTGTTCTACCTTGAAATAGTAATAATCACCTTGATCTGGAAAACTATGATCGTCGAAAGAGAAACTAATGTCTTTCGTACCTTCGGTGATTACTCTTCTTATGGTAATTGCATCTTCTGGATAATCAGGTCCTGCTAGTGTTCTGGTTATTTTTCCTTCCTCTAACTCGGAAAGCGCGATCTCTGTTTGAGTTGCAGCTATAGTTGCATGACGTCGATAGAAGGGCGGTGCAGATCCGGTTTCTGTAGTTTCGTCCAAATCAAAACTTATCGTTGCGTTTTCATTTACGCCTGTAAGTGTTAACAAGATCGAGCTCGTGTCGCCACGGGTATTGGTACGAAAACTAATTGTATTGTTATCAACCACCATCGCTTGAGTAAATGGGTTGAAAAAATCCATGGACTTAGCATCCACGACTGTCGCATTAGCTATGTTTAAGTCTCCATCCCAATGACGCCAACCCCGTGGTGCATCGCCGCTAAAGTATGGAGTTGGATCTGAAGTAAAACTAATTAGCAGTTGTTGTTCTATGCTAGCTGAGTTTTCAAGTAGATATTCTTCTTCCCAAATCACTTCATCGTTCTTTAAAAGTTGAATGGATTTAAGTGGTGCAGTGCCAATGGCGCGACCGCTGACTACTCGAGAATCTGAATAGTCAGCACGTTGGCCCATTCCAGTCCCATTGACGTCAAAATCCAGAATGATGCGATCGCCAGTTGTGGCGTAAGTTCGTTTCGCTTTCATCCCATCGAAAATCGCATCGCGTGATCGCTCTGGTGCCAAAACTGCACCTAAACCACCGCGCTGTGCCAGTGAATTGCGGTGGGGTGCTGAATATCCTGGCCGCGACAAGTGGTCGTCCGATGCCGCTACGACACCGACTTCATGGCCGTGGGAAAGATAAGCTTCCATAAACCATTGAAAGGATCCATGCATGGACATAATTTCTATTATTGGTTCTAACTGCGGATCTGATTGTCGGAAATCACCTGGGTTGTGCGCGTGGGGAATAACGACAATATTATTAGGGTCATGACGCTCGTGTAACTCTGCATATAATGAAGAAAGTACAGGGAATTCCATTGCAGATACTGGTATCTGATCTTCGATAGTTCGAAACAATACATTGTGGTGGCCACCGAAGCGGGTATGCCTAGTCCATTCCCAACCCAAATAAGGAATAAACTTTCCTGGTTCATCGTACTCTGCACTGGTGCGGCGAATTAAATCCCACTCACCAGCGTCGAGCCACACGTCATGTTCGGAATGGGTGACATAGTCTAATCGTGCATCATCTCGCGCGAAGCGCATAAAGTAATCAACTGTTCCGATACCTTCGGAATAACCGCTATGCCCGTGAGTATCACCCCAATAAATACGAAACTCAGGATTCTCTTCTACCAGGATGGGGTTGCCTTCGCCAGTAATTGATCCATCTGCGCTGCGAATAGAAATCCAATACACGCCTGGCTCATTTAAAGCTAAATCCAGAACAGTTATGGCATCAGCACCAGCATTTGTTGTTGCAACAATTTCATTGTTTAACAAAACTTCAAAAGCTGGAATGTCACCCGTGGCACGATTAAAATATTGATCTTGTGCGCGTACTGAAAGTTCAAAAGATTCTCCAGGTTCAACAACACTCGGCGCAAATCCATGCACACCTGTTGTCTCACCGCCGACGATTTCAAATGGAGTAATTGGTAGAGAGCGCCATTCACTCGAACCATCTAAATCAACATAAAGTGGCAGAGGCATACGTTCACTTTCGAAAGTGGGCGTCATTATTCCTGAGCCACCTTGACTTCGATTACCGTAAGTAATGGTGACACTGGAGCCACGATCCAATTCACCTTCAACCACGCGAAATGCAATTGCAGGCTGTGGACCGCGGAATCCACCATGAGGCCCGCTCGCCATTATTGTTTCGCGCTCAAACACAGTATCATCATCGTCTGTCGAGATACTCACATAACCGGCAGCAGCGGGATCTTCAGTTTGAAACGTTCCCCAGTTTGCATTGAAGTGCCGAGCTACCCAAAACCCACCACCAGTCACTATCGGCTTGGTACCAACACGCCAGGTTTGACGTAACTCCGCCATGGAGCTAACAACGAAGGGCCCTAAAGTATCACTGGTTAATAAGCCTAGTGACCCTTCTTCATCCCTCAAAATGAATTCACGAATAAATTGATCAACGTTTCTTGATTGGTTTACTGCTTGCTGCCCAGTAGGTGCAAGGGTTGCTTGTAGACGAACTCG
>JBJLER010000021.1:0-11799 GCA_045565735.1 Pseudohongiellaceae bacterium | reverse complement strand
TAGTAGTAAAAGAAGACATCACATCGGGACGATCTAAGTAATAGGTAATGCGCCTAAAGCCTTCAGCCTCACATTGCGTGCAAAACATTTTCTTTGACTTATATAGCCCTTCTAAGGCTGTGTTGTTTTGTGGCTCTGTCCTAGTATGGCACTCCAACTGAAAACGCACTGGTGGTTTTTGTAATAATTCACTTATCTTAGGAATTGTTAATTTTTCGTCACTAAGCAAGTAATCATCAGGATTTAACTCATTGCCTTCCAGTAGCAATTTCTCCAACACTAAATCGCGACCGTGCAATATAAGCGTGTCTTGTTCAGCCGCGTCAGCTGACCCATTGAGTTTAAACTGCAATCGGGCAACAACCTTAGCGTGATCTTCGTAAAGGTTGAATTCAAGATCGGTTGTTTCGATTAAGAAATTTGGCGGGCGATAGTCTTTAAGACAAGTCGTCCTCGCTTCCGCGTTTTTCATTAGTGTTTAATCCTATGGATGGATGGCCTAGTGGCTAAGTTTGATTTCGTATCCCGAGAATCGGCGTAGGTTTATGACGCCGCTTTCAAAAATAAGATACTGGCCTTTTATACCAAGTAACTTTGCTTCAATTTTTGGGTCTTTGTCGAAGTTAAAAGATGCTATTTTTTCGGGATATATCTCTACTGGATAGTTTATTTCTAACGGCTCAATGCCATTAAGCACACTAATAGCAAAGAAACCAAATCTTTCTTCTAGTTCTTTAATTTCAGACTCGCACTTTGCCAATAAAAGTTTACTCTTGGCGAGCATATCGAGAGGCTCTGCATCACCTTTCAGCATTTCGCGCCAATTAGTTTTGTCCGCCACATGTTCCTTAAACATGATCTCTAATATTCCAGACTGTAATCTGGTTCTTACTCTGATAATCGCCAAAGCCTGTGTTGCTCCCTGGTCGATCCAACGGGTGGGTATCTGAGTTGCTCTAGTAATTCCAATCTTCAAACCAGATGAGTTGGCTAGATAAACGATATGATCCTGCATACAGTATTTTTCGCCCCAGACAGGTTCGCGACAGGTTCCTTGATCAAAGTGGCATTTCTCTGGATGAATTATACAAGAGTCACATTGGGCCAGTTTTTGAAAACAGGGATAACAATAACCCTGATTGAAACTCTTGTTGGATTTTCTGCCACAACTCACACAAAAAATATTACCGCTGTATTCCAGTTTAATTTTCTTCGCAATAAGTGGGTTTAACGGAACCTCATTGTCCCCAAGAGGAATCTTATAACTTACCGGCTGCTCGAGACGAGATTTCATCTTACGTAGGATTCCTTCAGCAATCTCTTTCATGATTTATCCGGGGTATTCCTGATATCTAATACTTCTGTTTCACTAAGTTCTGACTTACAACTGTTTAGTCGATTGCCAGTGCGGAATTCTTCTGGTAGCGCTCTAGCTTCGTAGAGTATGAGGAGCTGCATGCAATTCTCAAGCTGTTCTTGCTCTAATTTGCTGCCATCAGACCACTTCCCTAGTTCAATTGCTGTTTTCAAATCCCCATATATTTCCGGTGTCATTTGCTGCAATAGATCTTCCATTGATTCTGGCCTAGATGCGAGTAGCAGATGCGTTCTGTTATCCAAAATTGTATTCCTCTATTGGCTCATCGGGTTCGCCCTACTACATCTCGCTTTAATATTGCTCGATAGAATAGTACGGCCGCTACGCCAATTATCAGCCCACTGATTAAACCACCGACATGAGCTGCTGTTGCAATCCAGGAAGAAGCTACAATTTCCATAAGCACCAACGCCACAACGAAAAAGATAAACATATTGGTGTTTATCAACAGGTAACTCCTCGGCATCAGGCTATGTATCACCCAGGTATATCCCACAAGCCCGTAGACCACACCGGACATACCGCCGAAGTTATTAAACTCGATGGCTAAATATTGTGTAGTGTTGCTAACAAAGGAAGTGACTACTACTAACAGGATGAACATCCAGATTGGCTGTATAGCTTCAAGCTGTCGACCAAAATACCAAAGCCAGAGCATGTTAAATATTAAATGTAATTCTCCAAAATGGAGAAACATGGGGGTTAAAGTACCGGCAGCTATTCTTAAGTTTACAATGTCATCGAATAATGCCCCCAAACTGGAAGTCGCAATCAGTGGGTAGAACAGAAAGTTTAATCGATGGACTTCACTGCCTAAGGAAGTAATTACAGCAACTAAGATTGAGGCTAGAATCAGAGAAAGTGTTGCCGGACTATTTATAAAAGCAACAAATAAGTTGTATGCTATTTTTTGCGCTTGATTAGAAACCTGATGAGATTCCGCTCGTTGTTGTACAAGTAACTCTTGTTCTCTCAGAAAACTCTCTAAAGATTTCTGAATAAAAGTAACTTCCCGATCGTATTCTACATAGATGGATTGTTGACCAGACTCTTCGACGATTCGGTGCTTAAGACCCTGCTGGCGCAGGAAATGACTGTAACTTAGAAGATCTATATCAAGACTAAGACTTGCTGCCTTAATCATCGGACCTCACCAGACGGCTGCCCCACCCTAACTTACTACGACAAGTCTGATAAAAACTGTGATTGTTAGGATGTATTAACTGCAGTGGCACCGATTTTTTTGTGATAATAAATTCATCTCCCGCGCTGGCTGTGTAGCACACATCACCATCACAACTAACTTGTGGCTGAAGAGATTCTTTTGCAGCAACTACTAATTTTATTTCGCAATCGCCGTCAATCACGATAGGACGACTACTAAGTGAATGGGGATACATTGGTACCAGAACTACCGCATTTAAATCTGGATGCATTATCGGCCCACCAGCAGAAAGGGAATATGCAGTAGATCCTGTCGGTGTAGCGACGATTAAACCATCTGACTCTTGGCTATAAACAAATTTGCCATTTACAAACAATTCGAATTCAATCATTTGGGCGGCCTTGCCCGGATGCAAAACAACATCATTTAAGGCTGAGCCTAGTGTCTTATTCTCTTTACTGTCATTTAAAACCACATCTAATAGAAACCGATTTTCAACAGTAAATTTTCCTGCCAGCACTTCATCAAACTGAGTTTCGATTTCACCAGGCAAAATGTCTGTTAAAAAACCTAAGTTGCCACGATTAATCCCAATCACTGGCACACCTTCTGATGCGACATGCTTGGCGACATTTAGCATACTGCCATCACCACCAACTACGACGACCAAATCACAGCTAGCACTGAGCTGCATGCGAGAACCAACTTCAGCAGTTGTGTTTTCCATCAACTCAGAAGTTGCATCATCCATCATAATGGAGAGATTTTTAGACCCCAGATAAGCAATTAACCGCGACATAGAGGTAATAACGCCGCTATGCCCTGGTCTACCAACAAGTCCTATACGTTTAAATTCAGACATTCTCTCTACTTACAGTAGGTAAACTTAGATATTCAACAGTCGCCCATTATATCACGAGAAACGACAATAGAGCGCTCCTGAGCTATACCATTTCTAGAAATATGTATATTTTACAGCAGCCTACATATGAATGCTCTAAATAACATCCCGAAAGATTCCACCTGAATGAATCGCGATAACTTCACTGCCTTTTTCGATAGCCCCTTGCTCAATTAAACTTCTCAATCCCCAAAATAATTTACCGGTGTACACAGCTTCGATTGGAATTTCCGAGTCTGTTTTCCAACTGCTAAGAAAAGACTCCAATTCGGAATTAATCTTAGCGTAACCACCACAATGAAATCTTTCTTCGATTTTCCAATTTATAGCAGTTGTGGTTTGGTTTTTAGCGTGAAGATATTGCTTCACTTGTTCAGCTATAAGACCCGGAGCATTCAGCACCGATATTCCAAGTATCTCCGTCTTTTTAATTTCACGGGCAACTAATCCTGAAATAAGCCCACTAACAGTTGCACCAGTTCCGCAGGCAATAGCAATGATTCGTTTCACCTGAGCGACGGGAGGGAATAAATCTACAATCTCAGCAGCTCCCGCTACCCCGAGCCAATTATTACCTCCTTCAGGGATAACATATGGATCGTTATAACGGTCTTTGATATGCGCCAAGAATTCTTGCGTGGTTTTCAATCTATAGGTCTTACGATCGATGGGGACCAACACCATTCCGTTATCATGGGCAAACTCTAAAACTGGATTTAATGGATTGGGTATTTCTCCTCTTACTAATCCAATGGTATTGATCCCGAATATATTTCCTGCAGCAGCTAAAGATCGAAGATGATTGGAATAAGCCCCACCAAAACTAAGAATAGTTTCTTTTTGCTGTTTAGTGGCTTCCTTTAAATTGCGCTTTAACTTAAACCATTTATTGCCGCCCAAATCAGGGTGCATTATATCCAAACGCAGCACCTTTAATTGTATTCCGTTTTTGGCAAGCCATACCGCCTGAACTTCATCAAGTCGTGCTGATTCTAAGAAATAGTCGCAAAAGGAATTCAAACTAGGCAGGTAGTAATTGAGTTAAATGGCGGACCGGACGGGACTCGAACCCGCGACCTCCGGCGTGACAGGCCGGCATTCTAACCAGCTGAACTACCGGTCCACTACAAGCGTCTTCAACTAGAGGCGACGCATTTTTGGTGGGTGGTGAGGGATTTGAACCCCCGACATTCGCCTTGTAAGGGCGACGCTCTCCCAACTGAGCTAACCACCCGACAAGAGGAGAACGCGAATTTTACCGACTTAAGTGCCTATGTCAACAACATCAATAGTGGCGCAGCTTATAGTCAAATTCTTTGTCTTTTTGCTTTCAAATCGTGCAACCACTCTTACTTAAAAGTGTAAGTAACTGCGACATCCTAAGTTTCAGGTAATCCCACTTTACGCAGAGTTTCAATTCTTTCCAGCCAAATATAATACAACAGCGTATCAGGTTACCTAGAGATTTTTAACTTTTAGCATAAGCACAAGGCGCTAATCACAGACAAGATATTCTAAGTAATTAATAAAATCTGCACCACTAATGACGCTTTTAACTAAAGGTAAAACACGCAAAGAACAAAAAGAACCCCAGGGATGTGGGGTTCTTTACTTTCAGTAATAATATCAATCAGTCTGTACATAAAACGCAACAGTCTGTACCATTTGCGGCCTTTTCGATGGTCTAGATACTTAATTTTAATGAAAATTTACAAAGAATTTAGATTCGAGGCGGCGCACCGCCTCCCAAACGTTCCAGCCGAACACAAATGTGGAAGGCTACATGGCCATTCTTTCGCCGTGAAAATCACAATAAATGGGAAAGTGGGAAATGAAAGTGGTTGGGTCATGGACTACGCCGACATTAGCGCTGCATTCAAACCTATACGCAAGCAGTTAGACCACTATTACTTAAATGAAATTGATGGATTAGAAAATCCTACCAGTGAAAACATTGCATGTTGGATTTGGCAACGCTTAAAGCCAGGGCTGCCTGAACTTTTTTCCATTGAAGTAAAAGAAACCTGTACCAGCGGTTGCATTTATACCGGCGACAACTAACTAACAAAGTCCATTAGTTTAACTGGCTCAATCGATTCATCTGCCAAGATTTCTTCTAATATCCTGGCTCTCTCTTTTACCAATAGTTTGCTCGCAATAAATTCCTTAGGGCGAGCAACAGAGTCTGCGGCAATTACCACCCCTTCCTGTAAATAAAAAAGAGTGAAACCATTTTCATTATCTATAGAAGGGTTGCCTCGAACTACAATTTGATCTGCGTCCTGACTTAATCCTGTCATCTGTAGTTTGATGTGGTACTGATCAGACCAAAACCAGGGTATCGCGTCATAAACCTGTTGTTTCCCACATATATTTGCCGCGGCACAACGAGCTTGATCATTTGCATTCTGCACCGATTCCAACCGAATTAATCGATCGTAAATGATACTGGGATGAGTCGTGCAATCACCCGCTGCAAAAATGTTTGAATCGCTAGTTTGACCGAATTCATTTACTACTATTCCTCTATCAATTTTCAAACCTGCTGATTCCGCTAAACTAATATTCGGGCTGACTCCAATCCCAGCGACAATTATATCAGCAGGTAATGATACCCCGTCCCGACAAACCACTGTTTCGACTTTGCCATCGCCTTGAATACTTTCCACCTCAGTGGAGGTAAGAATTTTTACACCCTCTTTTTCATGTAATGATTGTATATAAGACGACATATACTCACTGGTAACACGTTTCAGGATCCGGTCTGCTAATTCGATGACAGTAACTATTAGCCCTAATTTTTTCAAAACCGCAGCAACTTCTAAACCGATATAGCCCGCACCAATAATCACAGCGTGTTTGCACTTTCCTAGTGAAGGCGAGAGTGATGAGACGTCGGCAGCGGTACGAATATAAAAAATGTTTTTGAGTGGGCCTCCGAGAGAAATAGTATTTACTTTTGAGCCAGTGCATATAGCCAGCTTGTCATAACGCATTTCCTCACCGCTACTAAGATTAACAAGCTGGCTTTCTTTATTTATCTGCAGCGCAGTCAAACCAAGTTTGAGCTCAATATTATTATCGGAAAACATTTTTTCAGGCCGCAATCGCATTGCATCTAAAGGTTTATCCCCAGCAAGGTGCTCTTTAGATAGTGGAGGACGGTGATAAGGCAGCTCACTTTCTGCGCCAATTAGGCTGATAGCGCCTTCCCAACCTTCTTTGCGCAATTGCATAACTAATGACACTCCCGCGTGGCTAGCTCCGATTACGACACAACGAGAATCACTCATTACTTATCTGTAAAGTTCAACTTGTTCAGGCAATTGCCAGTCGATTGGCGCAGCCCCCTGATTAATCAGGTAGTCATTAGCCTGCGAAAAATGTTTGTTGCCAAAGAATCCTCTGTTAGCAGAAAGCGGTGAAGGATGAGGAGAATGCAAAACCAGGTGACGCGCCCTATCGATCATCGTCCCCTTCTTTTGCGCATAACTACCCCATAAAAGAAATACCAATCCTTGTTTCTTTCGGTTTAGTACATCAACAATTTTATCTGTAAACCGTTCCCAGCCTTTCCCCTGATGGGATGCGGCTTTATGAGCTTCAACTGTAAGTACTGCATTTAGCAATAAAACGCCCTGTTGCGCCCAGTAGGTTAGACATCCATGAGCAGGCAAATTAAATCCGACATCTGCATATAGTTCTTTGTAGATGTTCACTAATGAAGGCGGGGTATCGATTCCAGGTTTAACTGAAAAGCAGAGCCCGTGGGCTTGACCAACACCGTGATAAGGGTCCTGGCCAAGAATTACTATTTTTGTGTTTTCGATCGAAGTGTAATCTAGCGCACTGAAAATTTCGTCTCCAGGTGGAAAGATTCGCTTGCCTGCACGTTTCTGCTCTAACAGAAATCCACGCAATTTGCTCATGTATTCGGCCGTAAATTCATCTGCCAGAGCTTGCTTCCAGGAATCTTCAAGCTTGATTTCTCGAGTATCATTCACCGTTGCATTGCGGCCGCATGTGAGGGAAAAGTAGAACGTCTTTGATAGAAGGCGAATCAGTAAACAGCATTACTAAGCGATCAATACCTATTCCTTCGCCTGCTGTTGGCGGCATGCCATACTCTAGAGCAGTCACGTAGTCTCCATCATAATGCATTGCTTCCTTGTCACCCGTTTCTTTCTGCGCAACCTGTTCCCTGAATCTTTCTGCCTGATCTTCCGGATCATTTAACTCTGAAAATCCATTAGCTAGCTCGCGACCACCAATTATTAACTCAAATCTGTCTGTAACCTCAGGCTGCCCTTCTTTGCGTCTGGCTAAAGGAGAAACTTCAATAGGATATTCAGTAATAAATGTTGGCTGATCTAATTGTCCCTCTACCTTCTGCTCGAAGATTTCCATTACAATCTTGCCAAGCGGCCAGCTCTCGTTAAAACTTACCTCCAAGGAGTTGGCAGCCGTAATCACTGATTTTTTCGTAGTTAAATCTTCACGATTAACTTCACAAAGTTGAGTAATTGCATCGTGCACAGTTAAGCGAGCGAAAGGATTAGAGAAATCGTATTCGGTTCCTTGATAATTAATGGTCGTCGACCCAATTACCTCTTTCGCAATGCGGCGAAATAAATCCTCAGTTAGATCCATTAAATCCTGATACCGAGCATAGGCTTTATAAAACTCAAGCATGGTAAATTCAGGGTTATGTCGAGTAGATAATCCTTCATTACGGAAGTTGCGATTGAGCTCGAATACTTTATCAAGTCCAGCGACGATTAACCGCTTCAAATAAAGTTCCGGCGCAACCCGCAAGTACATATCCTGATCGAGAGCATTATGGTGAGTAATGAATGGTCGCGCTGTAGCCCCACCAGGAATAACTTGCATCATGGGTGTTTCCACTTCCATAAAGCCTAATTCTTCGAAGTAGCCGCGCATAAACTTGATGATGCGAGAGCGAGTTTCAAATACTGATCTGGACTCTTCATTAACGATAAGATCCACATAGCGTTGACGATAACGCATTTCGGTATCAGTAAGTCCTTTGTGCTTATCTGGAAGTGGGCGCAAGGATTTGGTCAGCAACTGGAAATCTGCCACACGAATAGTCAATTCCCCCTGATTAGTTTTAAATATCTGCCCCTGAACTCCTACTATGTCACCCAGATCAAGCGACTTTAACTCAGCGGCTTTTTCATCAGTAAATGACTTATTATTCATATAGAGCTGGATCTGTTCGGCGCCGTCAGCGATAACTACAAAAGGTCCGCGCATTCTTATAATTCTTCCAGCAACGGTCGCCTGAACTGCTAACTCTTCTAGTTCATCTTTTTCTTTTTTACTATGCTCGGCAATCAGCTCTGCAGCCCGATTGAGTCGCTCAAAACTATTGGGATAGGCTTCTCTTTGCGCTCGAATTTCTGACAGCTTCTCTCGTCGTTGCGCTATGAGCTTATTTTCATCGTCCTTCTGATTTTCGTTGTGCTGCTCTTCACTCATACCTTTATTTAAAGCCCCATTTTCAAACTAGCTTCTATGAATTTATCAAGGTCACCGTCTAATACTGAGCCAGTATTAGTGACCTCTACGTTTGTCCGTAAATCTTTTATGCGTGACGAATCCAATACATAGGAGCGAATCTGACTCCCCCAACCAATATTGGCCTTTTCCTCTTCAACTGATTGCGCTTCCTCCTTTCGCTTTAACTCTTCTAGTTCATACAGTTTTGCCTTTAACTGCTTAATCGCCAACTCTTTGTTCTTATGCTGTGAGCGCTGACTCTGACATTGCACTACGATTCCTGATGGCTCGTGTGTCAATCGCACCGCCGAGTCAGTCTTATTTACATGTTGACCACCAGCGCCACTCGAACGATAAGTATCTACTCGCACATCGCTCATGTCTAAATCTACTTCAATATCATCGTTAATTTCAGGGGAAACAAATACTGAAGCAAATGATGTATGCCGGCGATTTCCAGAATCAAATGGTGATTTTCTAACCAATCGATGCACTCCCGTTTCTGTGCGTAGCCAGCCAAATGCAAAATCACCCCTAACATGAATCGTCGCGCTCTTAATTCCAGCTACATCGCCACCGGAAATTTCCACCAATTCGGTGTTAAAACCTTTGCTCTCTCCCCAGCGCAGGTACATTCGCAATAGCATCTCTGCCCAATCCTGAGCTTCGGTTCCCCCTGAACCTGCCTGGATATCCAAATAAGCATTAGCCTCGTCTATCTGGCCGGAAAACATGCGACGAAACTCTAATTTATCCAGCCGCTCTACTAAATTATCCAGATCCTTATTGGCTTCAGCATAGAGATCCTCATCAGATTCATCGAAGGCTAATTTAAACAACTCCTCAACATCATTAATGCCGGAGTAGAGCTTATCAATAGCGTGTACTATTGCTTCAAGACTTGAGCGCTCTTTTCCCAGAGCTTGGGCATATTCTGGTTTTTCCCAAACTGCCGAATCCCCTAATTCCAACTCCACTTCGACCAGTCGATCCTTCTTGACTTCGTAGTCAAAGATACCCCCTTAGACTATCAGTGCGGCTATCGAGCTCGTTTAATTTGTCCAATTCACTACTAATTTCCACTACTAGAACTACCTATTTCTGGCTCAAGAAAACGCGCATTTTAACCCATAGCAACCCCAATGCCAGTGTATACTTCTCGGTATATGTTGATATGGGACGGATTCTCAGCACCTAGTTAATGAAATTAAAAAATCCCAACCTCTCCTGGCAGGAATCAGGCCATCCCTATTCTGTAGATTTTGACGATATATATTTTTCCGCATCCGATCCTATCGGTGAAAGTACCTATGTTTTTATAGAAGGCAATCAACTCAGACAGAGGTTTAAATCTTTCGAAGGGAAAGTTTTTACTGTCGGAGAAATTGGTTTCGGTAGCGGCCTAAATTTCCTTCTTAGCTGGAAGTTATGGCTAGAATTATCCAACCGAGGTAATCGCCTCCACTACCTAGCTTTCGAGAGTCATCCGCTCAGTCATAAACAACTGCTGCAATTCTCTAAACTCTGGCCAGAGCTATCTAATGAATACGAATCATTAGCTGAGCAATTTCCAGCAGAATGTAGCGGATGTCATCGCTTATTCCTGGGGGATTCGGTAATACTAGATCTGCATTTTGGTGACGCCACCCAACGTATGACGAATTTAGACCATCGATCTGGCGTAAATGCCTGGTATCTGGATGGCTTTAAACCTGTAAACAACCAGGATCTTTGGCATACGCCTTTACTAAATGAATTAACAAGGCTTAGCAATAAAGGTACTACTCTAGCCACCTATAGTGTCGCCGGGGAATTTAGGCGCAGCTTGGAATCGACGGGATTTCGTTGCAACAAACTTCCTGGCTTTGGAAAAAAAACGGCATATGCTATCTGCGATATATAAACCGGATTTGAATTTAAACCCGAACGGCACACAAGAGCCTTGGAATAAACTTCCTTTATCAATATCTTCAGATTCACAGCCTAAAATTGCAATCCTAGGCGCAGGATTGGCTGGAAGCAGTCTGGCCTATAGTTTAAATCGCAGAGGCTTATCAACGACTGTTTTCGACTCCGCCAGAAAGATAGCTGCAGGCGCCTCCGGAATTCCTCAATTCGCCTTGCGTCCGAGATTATTTCAATCCGATTCGGCATTAGCTGAATATTGTCTGCAGAGTTACCTATTTGCTATTCGCCAATTTACTTCTTTTGCAAAAACAGCGGACCTCAATTGGAATAACACAGGAGTTCTTCAATTCGATGATGCCTTGAACCGAAAATCCAAGTTTAAGCTAGCCAAAATTAAGAACTTGTATCCATATGCAGTTGTTCAATTCCATAAAGAATTAGAAGGGCATGGATTCTTAGCAGCCAACGGCAATCCAGTATTGGAATTTTCTCAAGGGGGCTGGATTTGCCCTCGTAAAGTCTGCGAATTCTTACTCGAAGACAGTAAAGCCAAATTAAAACTGAATACTCGCATAAGTAAAATTCACCAGACCGATAAGCTATGGATTTTAAGTACAAATTCTCAAGAACAGTTCGCATTTGACATTGTTATTTTTGCTAATAGCGAAGGCATTACAGAGTTTAAGCAGACTGGTTCCCTTCCACTGGAAATAACTGCTGGGCAAGTCTCGACATTTTCCGCAGCTAATTCAAATATGAAAATTGATAAAGTGGTTTGCGGCTCCCGATCACTCTTTCCAACTATGGTAGAAGGTAAGTCCTCTCATCTTGTAGCTGCCAGTTACAGAAACTCTAGTTCTGTTGAACAACTCGCAGCAGACGATGAGGAAAACTATATTTCCGTAAATTCTATGCTCGAGACCA
>JBJLER010000020.1:0-12142 GCA_045565735.1 Pseudohongiellaceae bacterium | reverse complement strand
TGCGACCACGCCAAATTGGTATTACCACAAATAGTGTGGCCAATATGAATAAGAATGTTGAGGCGATCCAGAACAATGGTTACTCGCTTAGACTAGGTTATTATTCACCGACCAATTCATCGAGTTGTGCTTTCTGATTATCATCCAGCGCAATTTCAGTTTCGCTAACTTCCTTGGCTCGTCGGAAAATACTCCAGCCAACTGTCCCGCCTATTAGCAAAAAGATTAACGGGCCAAACCAGAGCAAAATAGTTTCCGCCCTTAAACGCGGGCGATAGAAAATAAAATCACCATAGCGTTCGAACATGAACTGTTCAATTTCGCGGTCCGACATGCCTTCAATAATCATTCGATGAATTTCTCGGCGCAGATCTTCGGCGACACCACCAGTAGATCCGCTTAAGTTGGTGTTCTGACACATTGGGCAACGCAACTCATCAGATAGTGTGCGGAAGCGTTGCTGTTGAACTTCATTATTAAATTCAAAAGTGTCTACCTGAGCGAATATATTTTTCGTGGGAATTAATAATAATAAAAAAAGCAAGGTTACTAGAAAGCAAGTTTTAAACTTCGCAGCCATGGTCATTACCTGTTTTTGGTTATTCCTAATCAGACTCTGCTCTCAATTCAGTAATCGCAGGTATAAACTCTTCCTCCCAAACTGTTTCATCTAGCACACTTACATGGCGATAACGAATAACTCCATCCGCATCTACCAAATAAGTTTCCGGCGCTCCATAGACTCCCAAATCTATGCCGAAGCGACCATCTAGATCTTCGATACTGAATGCAAAAGGATCACCATTTGTTTCCAGCCAATCATGAGCTAGTTCATTTTGATCTTTGTAGTTAACTCCAACCACAGGGATTTCTCCTTCCTCAGAAAGCCGCATAAAGGTAGGGTGCTCTACCAAGCATGGAAGGCAATAGCTACCCCAGACATTTAGCAGAAAGATTTGATCAGGCAATTCTGAGTTAGAGACTGGATCACCGCCAACGGTAGATAATGCAAATGCTGGCATCGACTTGTCGATTAACATCGACGGGAGCGTTCTAGGATCCAGATATAAACCACGCCATAACAATATAGCAATGGCAATAAAAAATATTGCGGGAGTAAAAAATTTTAATCTGCCCATTGTTAAATCGCTGAGGGTTGCATTGAACCCACCTGCTCCTTGTCTTTGCCAGATTTACGTTGCCTCAATCGTCGATAGCGCTTGTCAGCCGCTGCCACTGTTCCTCCCAGTGCCATAAATATCGATCCTAGCCAAACCCAACGCACGAATGGTTTAACATAGACAGTCATAGTCCATGCGCCCCCTTCTTTCTCTTCACCCAAAGTTATAAACAAATCTCGCAAAAATCCCGCATCTATTGCCATTTCTGTAGAAGGAGTGCCGCTAGCGAGGTAAATGCGTGTTTCTGGATACAGTGAAGGCAAAAGATAATCACCACGGCTAACCAAAATTGTTGCACGATCACCTATGTAGTTTGGACCTCTAAAAGCTTCACTGCCTTCAAATTGGAAGGAATAAGATCCGAGTTCTACCGATTCGCCAGGATTCAAGAGAACGCTGCGCTCGGTGCTGAAGTAACTTGTCAAACCAACACCTACCAACATTATCGCGATACCAGTATGGGCGCACTGCATGCCATAGTAGCTAAGCGATAAAGAACGCAATCCTTTACCTACAGATTCTTTATTGGCAATCTTATTGGAAATATCTTTGCCAATGGTTAGTACTATCCAGGCAGCCAGAGCAACACATACAGTTGCTGCTAGGGAAAACTCAAAAAGAACAATTAGGGGAAGCACTACACCGATTACTAAACTCGCTACTGCGGCTTTCGCTACTTGTTGGATCAAGTAAGCAGTCGAAGTTCGCTTCCAGCGACTCATCGGTCCCATGCCTAAGAACAGCACCAAGATCATCATCAACGGCACGAAGATCATATTAAAGTAAGGTGGTCCAATGGAAAGCAAGTCATCGGTTAAGGCCTGATATATCATTGGAAATAAGGTGCCCAGGAATACAGATGCTGCTGCCACGACTAATAAAACATTATTGGTCAGAAGGAAGATTTCTCGAGATACCAAACCGAAACCAAATTCGCTTTTCATCCGGGGAGCACGAAATGCGAAGAGTAACAATGAGCCACCCACTGCTAATCCAAGAATTCCCAAAATAAATACACCGCGGGTCGGATCGCTAGCGAAAGCATGCACCGAAGTTAATAATCCAGACCGAGTAATAAAAGTTCCAAGAAGGCTTCCCGAGAATGCCAAGATTGCTAGGAGCACAGTCCAGCTCTTAAATACACCGCGCTTTTCAGTTACAGCCAAAGAATGAATCAAGGCAGTTCCAAATAACCAGGTTATGAGCGGTGGATTCTCCACAGGATCCCAAGCCCACCAGCCGCCCCAACCTAATTCGTAATAAGCCCACCAACTACCCAGGGCGATTCCTATGGTCAATACCGCCCAGGAAAGATTCGCCCAGGGTCTACACCATCTAGCCCAGGCTGCATCCAGGCGCCCGCTCAACAAAGCGGCAATAGCAAAAGCGAAAACTACGGAGAAACCAACATAACCCATATATAAAGTCGGGGGATGAACGATAAAACCAAAGTCCTGCAATGCTGTATTCAGATCAGAACCATCGACGGGAGGTAATGGCACAATGCGCATAAACGGATTCGATGTGGCCAGCATAAACAGGATGTAGGCAACACAGAGCACACCTAGTACACCGAGCACTCTTGCTACGAATTCAATCGGCATACTCTTGCTATAAATACTAACCGCCAACATCCAACCAGAAAGCATAAATGTCCATAGTAAAAACGAACCTTCATGACCACCCCACAAGGCAGTTAATTTGTATTGAAAAGGTAATAACGAATTGGATTGCGCAGCGACAATTTGCACAGAAAAATCATCAGTGGCAAAAGCATAAGCAAGTATGCCAATGCTTAAGCCTAGGAATACAAATACTCCTGCAGTAAGTGGTCGTGCTAAGCTCATCCACAGCACATTATTTCGTGCCGCGCCAATAATCGGCAAGCTGGCAAGTAAAACACTTAAACAAAATGCAAGTATTAGAGAGAACTGTCCCAGCTCAGGAATCATTTAGCTTTCCGGTAGAATCAAAGAAGAAGGATGGTTAACAGTGTCAACGCCAGCCGCATCAAGAGCTGCTTTAACTTCCTGCGACATATAATTTTCATCATGCTTGGCAAGAACTCTTGAGGCGTGAAAAACGCCTGATGCATCGACTGATCCTTCAGCTACGATGCCCTGACCTTCACGAAAAAGGTCAGGCAAGATTCCTTCATACTCGATCGGTACAGCATGAACATAGTCCGTTGTTTCGAAGCGCACCTGCAAACTATCGTTGGCTGAAACCAGACTTCCCTCTTTAACCATGCCGCCAATGCGAATGCGCTGACCTGCCCTCACCTCACCTTGAGCTACTTGAGTCGGCGTGTAAAACAGGTTTATGTTCTGGCTCATCGCATAAAGAATCAGTCCAACTGATACGCTTAATCCTGCAGTAATAAAGAGAATCATGCTTAACTTTTTCTGTCTATGAGGTTTCACTTAAAATCTCCGCGTAACTCCTTAGGAGCCACTAATTTCTGTCGCTGTCTCTTTGTTAACGATTAAGCGGCGCTTTTGTTCTCGTATGATCTGTTTTCTTTTCAGCAAGGGAAAATACACATTAATAAAGAAGAATAAGAAAAACAGTGCATAGACGGACCAGACATTGAATGCATAGCCGCCCATATCAAAAAAATCACTTAAACTCGAGAATTGAATAATTTCAATCATAGTTATACTTCTACTGAGCCTCAACTAGGTCTTGCACCCATTGCGCTCGCCTTTCTCGCACTAAGATCTCGTTACGCGTTGAAAGGATCAAGCTCACTGCGAAGAATAGATAAATCGCAATAATCATTATGATTAAAGGCACCCATACTTCAGGCGGATTTGGCGCTTCTTCTGACAAGCTAAATGAACTGGCAGGCTGGTGTAAGGTATTCCACCAGTCCACCGAATACTTAATTACAAAAACATTGATACAGCCCACAATAGAAAGCACCGCACAAGCTTTCGCGGCCGCATCGCTATCTTCAAGCGCCGACCTAAGTGAGATTACGCCAATCAATAGGAAAAACTGAAGAAGCATTGAGGTTAGTCTTCCATCCCAGATCCACCAGGTACCCCAGATATCGCTACCCCAGATTGAACCGGACATTAATGCCAGTGCTGTGAACCAGGCGCCTAAAGGAGCCGCCACTTTCGCCACCATATCAGCCAGCTTCATCTTCCACACCAGAGTGATTGTTCCGGCCACAGCCATCAGTGGAAAAAACGCCAAAGAAATACTTGCGAATGGCACGTGGATATACATGATGCGAATGGTTTCTCCCTGTTGGTAATCAGGTGGAACAAATAATAGTGCCCAGGCGATTCCAACTATTAATAGCAATGCCATGGGTATTACTAGCCAAGGCAACCATTTGCCGGACCACTCATAAAACCACTTTGGGGAACCTAATTTAGAGAACCACAACCACATAGAATTTCTGCTTCTATCGCTCCCTGAAAAGACCGAATAAATATACCACGCCCACGTATTAAGGGCCTTGTAACCAATTGTAACTCATTGTAATTACGAGGTAATCACCAAAATAGACCATAAATTCGATAACTTAGTTACTAATTAACACTAATTCGCAAAGCAGCGGCCGATGCAACAGGTGCAAGGGTCAGTGCCCCTACGAACATTGCACCCATTACCGCTAAATAGCCTCCAAGTGATGCGCCATTCAAAGTTTCCTGGACTGTAAGAGTTCCAGCAATCAATACCGGTACACTCATCGGTAGCGTAATCACGGCAAGGATCAGTCCTCTGCTTCCCAAACTAACAGTTAAGGCAACACCAATAGAGCCTAAAAGACTCAACACCGGGGTACCTATTAATAAAGTAATAAAAATTATGGAATAAGCGGCATCGGGCAGATTTAGCATATAGGCAATTAGTGGAGAAACCAGCACCACTGGCAATCCGCTCACTAACCAATGGCTGATATTTTTCGCTAATACTAAAAAGTAAAGCGGATGGGGACTTAACAAAAGCTGCTCGAGTGAGCCATCTTCATAATCCGCTCGATACAAATTATCCATGGCCAAGAGTGACGCCAACAACGCAGATATCCAAAGAACACCAGCGGCAATTTCTCCAAGCCTATCGGGATCTGGCGAGATTCCAATAGGAAACATAGTGGCTACGATAAGAAAGAACATAAATGGATTTAACACATCGTTCTTCCTTTTATAAGCAATAATTAGATCCCGTTTTAGTGTGGCTCTAAATGCCTGACCTGTAGTGGCTGCTTGACCTGCCATTAGCTACGCCAACTCCAATACTTGTAAATCAGTTACAGACAGACTGTGGTGTGTAGTAACCATTACAGCACCGCCTTTATCGGCATGATCTCGCAGCAAGCCTTCCAATTGTTTTACACCATCGGCATCCAAGGTTGTGAAAGGTTCATCCAAGACCCATAGTTTCGCATTACTTATTAAAAGCTTTGCCAGAGAAACTCGTTGCTGTTGACCTGCAGACAAAGTAAAGCACTGAGATTCTTCAAATCCTCTTAATCCAACTTTTGCTAAAGCCCCATGAATCTCTTCATCTGCAACTAACTGCTGCAAACTGCAACTCCAACGCAGATTTTCTTTCGGAGTAAGTACTTTGTTTACACCTACCCGATGACCAATATAAGCAAGGGATGAATAATATTCTTCAACTTTCCCCCCGATGGGCTCACCGTACCAATAAATATCCCCTTCATAGCCTTCATTTAAACCGCACAGGATTCTCAACAATGTAGTCTTACCACTACCGTTAGAACCTTTGATTTGTAAGACCTGCCCTTCTCGAATAGAAAAACCCAATGCGCGGAACAATACCCTATCGTCGCGTTCACAAAACAGCGAATCCGCACTCAGCATAGCGAGATCCGATGTTTCAGCAAATCCGGTCTGAGTTTCTACCGCTACCATCAGATGGCTCTATCTTTATAGGTCATATTATTCATGAGGCGAGATTATAGCCCGTAGCAGCAAAATCCACATTTTTTACTACATCGGCGGATACTGGAATTTAACCAGCAAAGCAAAGCTTCTTGCTACTTCAAATATGTTTAAAGAAGCAAATCAGAAGAGAGAGTTGAGATAACTGAAGAAGGGAATCAAGAAAATTAAACTGAGGAACAAGATCCCATCGAGCTCCTGGAAGCAAAAGCCGAGGTGCAGCTCAATTTCATATTTGCAGCGGCTATAAGCACATTTTAGTTTATAGCTTTTGCTGATTTCACTTATTTGAGCTTCAGTGTCCGAGTAATAACCGTAACGCGGAAAACATTAATAGAAGAAAATATTTGTTTAATAGGTGGTCGTAGGTCGCTCATTGACGGTGGGCCGCGGCTGCACTGCCGCAGCATATGATTAATTCCAATCCGATAGGCGTGCTCGCAATCGCAATGCTGCCTGGCTGTGAATTTGGCTCACCCGAGACTCACTTACGCCAATCACTTCGCCAATTTCTTTTAGATTAAGCTCTTCATCGTAGTAAAGAGCCAATACGAGTTTTTCTCTCTCTGGCAATCCATCTATCGCTTTAGACAAATGTGCTTTAAACGTATCGCGCTGCAAGCCATCGCATGGGCCAGGTAACTCTCCGGCTGCTAATTCAATTGCCGAATCGTCCCCTTCCATGATGTCGTCGAAGCTAAATAGTCTAGAGCCTGTCGCATCTTGCAGAATTGTATAGTAAGAACTGAGATCGATCTCCAACTCTTTAGCAATTTCCTGAACTTTTGCATCTTCCCCTGTGCGAGCTTCAATAGCTTTTATAGCTTCCGCTACTTTCCGCGATTTGCGATGCACAGAACGAGGCGCCCAGTCCCCCTTACGCACCTCATCAAGCATCGAACCTCGAATCCTAATTCCCGCATAGGTTTCAAAACTCGCACCCTTAGACACGTCATATTTTTTTGCTGCCTCTAGCAATCCAATCATACCTGATTGAATTAAATCGTCGACTTGCACACTCGCTGGCATTCTAAGCAGCAGGTGGTGGGCAATGCGTTTTACGAGTGGAGCATAACGATGCACTACTTCATTCAGATATTCATCTGTCACACCACCATCAGTCTGCCCGTTATCGAATACGGAAGCACTAGTTGCTGAACTCATGATCAGTCATCCCTTTTTAATTCTCATTGATTGTGGATTTTATTCAGCACCATATTCATGCCTGCTGCGTGAGACCTCTTAACTGCCGTGCTTAAGCATGCTCTCTATTATTTATTTCTTCTAAAATTCCGTTTTACGTTTGTACCGCTAAACTTAATTTCCTTTCTGACGATTTACTCCATAGCCGGATTACGCTCTTTTGTTTTATCATTCGACAAAGGCAATCCACTTAGGAAAACCACTAATTAGGTTCTTGATCATCACTACTCTGGGCGGATTAGTATATTATTCTAAGCAATATCTGTTCCAAATCGCTGCTTAGTATGATTACTTGCAGTGCAGGCCTGTCGCCATGGATACTTTGGAGGATTACGCTATTTAGCTAGACTCGTGACGCAACCTTTAAAACGACGGAATCTTGACGCTTTCCACCCTGAGCCGCCAAAGTTTTAGCGATTGTTGGGCTAACAGATTGAGCAACCGTTGTATATCTTCATGCCCATCGTCGATGGACGGATTAAATCATTCAGCAATAATTTTACGTCAACTAATTCCTTGAAGTGCTACCCGAGGCAAGTCGCCCGCCTCTTGATTACAGTCAACTACTGCCCGCCTATCTAGCGCAATCACCCCCAGGGTAAGCACTGCAATATTATTTCCAATCGCATGGTGAATTACGATGCTTACTGTATATATATTTATGACTGCAGATCTTCAATTGAAACTAGTACAGGCTGAGTTAAGTCTTTGTAAACTTCGCCGTGATAGAGTTGCGATGGCCCCCGAAAGGCATGAACCAAAATACTTTACTTTTGAAACTTGCCTTTTCTTTCGGCGCAATATTAGTAAATATCTGTGTCATCATGACTTTAAGCTTACTGCTTGTCATTCATTACCTAAGTCGTGTGAAAACTGTTACGAGCCTTTCAAAACACAGGACGGCTAACATTTTACCGAGCGACACCCCATTTACTCTTGGTTTTGTAGGAGCAATGACTATGCCAATAATTAAAACGCAAAAACTTTTTAGGGCTTGCACATTTTTCAAATCTGGCGGGTCATTTTTTACTAACAAACCTTGCTAGAAAATCGACTAGTCTGCGTTAAAAAATTAGAAATGGAATAAATAAGGACGCGCTTATTCCAAGAGGAATTTTTGATCAGGCCTTAGGTGGAGTTACTCCGATTTGCCCCATGTATTTGCCTCCACGCTGTTTATAGGTCACTTCACACTGTTCGTCTGACTGATAAAACAGCATCTGAGCGACACCTTCGTTGGCGTAGATTTTTGCCGGTAATGGTGTTGTATTAGAAAACTCAAGAGTAACGTGACCTTCCCATTCCGGCTCTAATGGAGTGACATTAACAATTATACCGCAGCGGGCATAAGTGGATTTGCCTAGACAAACCGTCAATACGTCTTTAGGAATGCGGAAATATTCTACCGTCCGTGCTAACGCGAAAGAATTAGGTGGAATAATACAGAATGGCTCATCAATAGAAATAAAACTAGTTTCGTCGAAGTTCTTTGGATCAACCACGCTGGTCGTATGCACGTTGGTGAAAATTTTGAATTCGCTCGCGCAACGCACATCGTAGCCATAACTGGAAGTCCCATAGGAAATTACTTTCTTATCATTTAAAAACCGGACTTGATCAGGCTCAAAGGGTTCGATCATGCCTTCCTCATTGGCCATTTGTTTAATCCAACGATCCGATTTAATACTCATAACTTCAACAATAATTTGGTCATTCCGGGAACCGAGAATGATAAAGCCATTCAGACCCTGAATCATCTATTTTGTTATTTCAGACTCAACCCAGAAAAAGAAGCTGCAAACCCAATCCGCTTAAAGTATGATGCGCAGCCCGTCACCGGCAAGAGAATTGAGCTTTATTCTTAGCTCCAAATCCCATTGGCAAACAGGTTAGTGCCTTAATCCCTGCAGTGGAATCGAGTTATAATCCTGCTCAGCCTGCAATCTACAGGCACGACATTGACGCGTATGGAGGATGCGTAGGTGAAAAAATGGCAATGCATGGTATGTGGATTCATCTACGATGAAGAGTTGGGATTGCCTGAAGAAGGCCTCGCTCCTGGAACTCCATGGGATGATATACCTGACGATTGGATGTGCCCGGATTGTGGAGTTGGTAAGGAAGATTTCGAAATGGTCGAAATCTAAGTTAAGCCAACGTTCTTAAGTTCAATCTAATTTCCGTTTAATACAAAATTTCCGCTCTCAATACTCTGACTTTCCAAGGATAGACTTGTGGAACAGCGTAAAATTTTAGTCACCAGCGCCCTGCCTTACGCAAATGGCGACATTCACTTGGGTCACCTCATGGAGGTAATTCAGACTGATATCTGGGTGCGCCTGCAAAAATTGCAGGGGCATGACTGTGTCTATGTTTGTGCTGATGACGCTCATGGTACTGCTATCATGCTCAGTGCCGAAGAGGAAGGCATTACTTCACAACAGCTCATCGATAGAGTTAATGAGCAACATCAGCGAGACTTCGCTGATTTCCTG
Organism: Pseudohongiellaceae bacterium; assembly: GCA_045565735.1. Taxonomy (GTDB): domain Bacteria; phylum Pseudomonadota; class Gammaproteobacteria; order Pseudomonadales; family Pseudohongiellaceae; genus UBA9145. The sequence goes on along the minus strand of JBJLER010000020.1, from coordinate 2,338 downwards.
ATCGGTTTCGACAATTATTATTCAACCCATTCCGAAGAAAATCGCATCTTGGCTGAATCTATTTACCATGCGATCGATGACAATGGCCATATCGCCCGACGCAAAATTAAACAGCTTTTCGATCCCGAGAAGAAATTGTTTCTTGCTGACCGCTATGTCAAAGGCATCTGCCCCAAATGCAGGTCCGAAGATCAATATGGCGATAACTGCGAAGTATGTGGTTCTACCTATAGCCCATCAGAACTAATTAATCCTCGTTCTTCTATATCCGGTGCAACCCCTATCGAGAAAGAATCTGAGCATTTCTTTTTTACCCTGCCTGCTTTTCGCGAAATGCTGCAAGAATGGACTCGTAGTGGCACCTTGCAAAACTCAGTTGCCAATAAATTAAGTGAATGGCTGGATGAAGATTTACAAGAATGGGATATCAGTCGTGACGCGCCCTACTTCGGCTTTGAAATTCCTGACACTACTGGAAAATATTTTTATGTCTGGGTAGATGCGCCAATTGGTTACATGGCCAGTTTCAAAAACCTTTGTGATAGAACCGATTACGATTTTGATATTTACTGGAACAAGGAATCAAGTGCTGAGGTTTATCATTTCATAGGCAAGGACATCATAAATTTCCACACGCTGTTCTGGCCCGCCATGTTAACCAGTGCCGGTTACCGTACTCCTTCCGCGGTTTTTGCTCATGGTTTCTTGACCGTTGATGGTACCAAGATGTCGAAATCTCGGGGTACTTTTATTAATGCACGAACGTATCTCGAGCATTTAAATCCAGAATACTTGCGTTATTACCTGGCAGCCAAACTATCTTCTGGTATCGATGATCTCGATTTAAACCTGGAAGATTTTGTGCTGCGGGTGAACTCAGATCTGGTCGGAAAAGTAGTGAATATCGCCAGTCGTTGCGCCGGATTCATAGGAAAAGGATTTGAAGGCAAGTTAGCTAGCGAATTAGATTCACCAGAACTCCTAGAGGAAATCCAGGCCAGCAAAGATGAAATTACTGACCACTTCAACGAGCGAGAGTACGGTAAAGCTATTCGCGTAATCATGGCTCTTGCTGACAAAGCAAATCAATACATAAACGATAAACAACCTTGGGTAATTGCAAAATCTGACAGGCAATCTTTGGAATTGCAGCAAATCTGTTCTACCGGAATAAATGCTTTTCGTCTATTGATTGCGTATTTGAAACCAGTACTCCCCGGTCTGGCGAAAAAAGTGGAACAATTTCTTGGTATCGATCCACTATGCTGGGCTGACATCGATACCTTGCTTACGGGGCACAGCATAAACAAATTTAAGCCATTGATGACACGAGTGGAGTCAGACAAAATTCAGGCGATGGTCGCGGCTACTCAACAAGAGCATGAAGCACAACAACAAGCTGAGGCAAAGACTATGGGTAATGACAATAGCGGTTTTGAAAAGGAAATTGAGTTCGACGATTTCATCAAGGTCGATCTACGAGTAGCAAAAATTATTACCGCCGAAATTGTCGAAGGTGCTGACAAGTTACTCAAACTGAACCTCGATGTAGGTCTAGATGAATCAGGTGACCCTATAACCCGTACTGTCTTTTCTGGAATCAAATCAGCCTATAACCCTGAACAACTGGTAGGCAAACTCACCGTAGTTGTAGCAAATCTAAAACCCAGAAAGATGAAATTCGGTTTATCAGAAGGTATGATTCTTGCCGCCGGCCCCGGCGGTGAGGATATCTGGTTGATAGAAGTGAATTGCGGTGCCCAGCCTGGCATGCGCGTCACCTAATCCCCATAATCCAGTCCTCATTCACCCCAAGTTTATCTAGCGATTGTAATCCTTTGCTGTGCTACACACGTATATGAGCAGAGAGTTAGTAGCAAACGGGATTTTTAGCTGGTTTGATCGGTCATTTACTTAAGGGCCATTATCTACCCATCTATCTCAAGTTAGCTGGCGATATGGAGACTAAAGTAATAAGCTTGGCCGTCAGTGATCGAGGACGCCCCATAATAATTAACCAAGGTTCGGGTATTTATGATTTTCTCGCATAATTCAAGAAGAGTTTACCTAAGAGGCTGGAAATTAATTCTGGCGCTAACTAGCTGCGTATTACTCGGATTTATTCCTTTTACGAATGCGCAGATTAGCGAATTGAACCACATCGAAGACTCAGTAATTAAGATCTATACAACCCAGGCCGCACCAGATTATTTTACACCCTGGCGTTTATTAACTCCTCGACAAACCAGCGGTTCAGGGGCGGTAATTTCCGGGAATAGAATTCTTACCAATGCCCATGTGGTGGCTAACGCCAGTTACGTGCAAGCCCAAAAACACA
>JBJLER010000019.1:0-37546 GCA_045565735.1 Pseudohongiellaceae bacterium | reverse complement strand
CGACTGCAGAACCGGAAATTGAACCCATCATGCCGGAACCAACTACTGACACAAATCCTGCGCCACCGGTTAAGCGACGGGTCATGGTTTGAGCGACTTGTACGATGAAATCGCCAGCTCCGGATTTCAGTAAGAAAGAGCCGAAGATAATAAACATAAACACAAAGGTGGAAGAGATCTGTGCAGTTAGCCCGAACATTCCTTCGCTGGTAAAGAAGGTACGATATAGAACGGTTTCCAAGCTCAAGCCCGGGAAGGCAAAAACGCCTGAAATGTAGCGACCTAAGAACAAAATATAAGAAAGGCTCACCACGATTAGTATTGGCATGAACCAACCGGTAGTGCGCCGCGTAAATTCAATTGCCAATCCGACAGCGATCAAAGAAAAGATATAGTCGCTGAGAATGTATTCTGTTTCTCGAGCGTAAAGTGCATTCTCAAACAAGATTAAGTAAAAGGAAGTTGCGACTGCTAATAGTGCGAGCCCGATGTTTATCCAATATCGTAATGAGTTGTGGCTTACTTCTTCTTCCTCGTTAGCCATGAGTGCGCAAATAGCAACGAAGCCACCGAAGTGAATCGCAGAAAGCCAGAGCTCAGAGATGCTGGCGAATACGTTGCAATAAATATGAAAGACGGCGAATAAGAAAGCTATCCATTTTAGGTAAGTCGATTTCATAAATTACTGACTAGTCTCCTTCGCCTGAATTTTGTTCTTCTTCATTAATTAGTAGTCGATCCGGAATTTCCAGACCAACTTCGCGGTAATAGCGTAAAGCACCTGCATGAAGCGGTGCGCCTAGACCATCGATCGCAATTTCTGGACGCATATCGTTAGTTGCGCCATGGATTTCTTGTAATGTTGCTAAATTATCCCATATTACTTTTGTTATGCTGTAGACAACTTCGTCTGGAATATCCACGCGTGTCACCAAGACATTGGGTGATGCAACCGTGCGAATATGTTCGGTCTGACTGGGGTAGGTATTGGGAGGAAAATCATACCAATCCCATAGAGGATAGCGGGCATTCAGTTTATCCAGGGAGTCTTGAGTCCAATTCAATATAGTCATGCGTTCGCCCATGAATGCATAGGCTCGGGTAATTGCACTCACGGGCGCGCCGGCTGGAATATTCATGCCGACAATATTGCCATCCTGAATCGCATTCGAGGTTGGTCCATATCCCATGTAGGCAAGATTAAATTTTTCTTCGTAGTCGATACCGAGGGTATCTAAAATAAATCTTCCAGTTTGTTCCGCACCGGAGTTTCTTGCGCCCAGCACATAGCGTTCGTCATCCAGGCGATCCAAATCCATCATAAATTTGGTATCGGTTAGTTCAGTGAGTAAGACAAAATGTTCAACGTTCTTCCATAGTGCGCTAACACTACGAATATGAGTTTGTGGCCTGCTTACAGGTCCTTCTCCAGTCCAGGACCACGCTCCGAATGGCCCCTGCAAGATTGCGAACTGTACTTGGTTGTCGCGCAACAGCTTTAAGTTTTCCATTGAGCCAGCTGAACTAATCGCCGTTAGAGATATTCCTTCCGATTCATAAAGTTGCGCGTGGGCCAATGTGGCAATGGCAACACCAACAGGATAAAAAGTTCCACCAGTGGTGGCAGTGGTGAGGACGTAAGGTCTGGCTCTGGAAAGTTCGTCGCTACAGGAACTGAGCGTAATCGCGAGAGTCAGTGCTACAACCAGTTTCTTCATTCAAAGTCCGTCGCGATTGCTTTGTTTTTTATTCTTAAGTTTCGAATTCTGCTCTTTATTTGGCTTCGGATGAAACCATATTTGTCTAGAAATCACAATAAACTCACTGGGTTACGATGTCTGCAGATGGGTATTTGATAGCTGGCTAGTTGTCTGATTTTTCTTAAATGTAGAGAGTTACTGTGGGAGCAACAGTGGAACCACTCTGGCGATAAATTCTAGGTGGTGTTAGTTGTGCACTGCCACTGTTCAGAGGAAAGTGCTGTAAGCAGATTGAATGCGCTATCATTTGCGATCCGGGAATAAAAGTAAAACGCATTAGTGCTGGTGCTTGTAGAAACAATTATTCTAGCTATTAGCCGGATCTTCATGGAAGTAACTACTTAATCTGCTTTCCTTCTATCGGCGCCTAGAGTGTCTTTTACATGACCAGAAAGAGGGACTTCTTCATCCATTTTGGAAACTAGTATTGTCGCACCCGCTAACACCGATGCACCAATAGTGACGCCGACGATAAGCGCAATCCTCAATAGCATATGAACATGAATACCGGTGTAGTACTCACCGACTTCAGCAATGACATTAACCAGTACCAGAGCAATACCGAAGGATGTCCAGATTGCTTTTTGCATGGTAAAAGCGCTCATAACTGGCGCTCGCGGAAATGGATGTCAATTCGAGAGTAACAGTATTCCTTGAACCTGACTACTGTCGTGTTGGGTAAATACGAATACATCGTCGAGAGAATCTGCATTTAGTCGAACCGGGATGATGTCGCCGTTTTCTGCAGTTGTGCCAAGATCGATGACGATATCTGGATTACGGTCATCAATTAATGTGAGATGAGGATTACCACCAATAACGATATTGTCGATGATTTCGCGAATATTTATTTCGTAGCTATCTCGATCGCGGCTATATTCTAATGCGCCCAGAAATTCTTCGGAATCGTCTTCTGGCTCAATACTATTAAGAAATAATTCCACCTGATTATTAACCAAGACTAATAAATCTTCCTGATCGAAAGCATCATCGAGATTGCCTACATTAGTTGGAATAAATTCGTCGGTTTGAGTCTCTCTTGCTTCCGATGCCAGGTCCTGGAAAGTTGTAGCGAGTCGAATAACGGAAGGAAAGCGTAGATCGACAGTAAGTTTACGTGCTGGTCGGCGGGCAAAACGTTCCCCATCATTGGGATAAACAAAAGCTTCTATGGCAACGCTGCCGGAAATCGCTAGCCAGACAAAGATATCTCCAACTGAAATGGGCTCTACTCGCCAAAGCCAGAGATCTTTCAAACCGTCTTCATTTTCATCATAGAGAAATGTGCTTAAGACATTGCCACCCGAACGTAATACCTGTCGTGGTTGTTCCAAATTCATCCCGGTGTAAGTGCCACCGAACAGTGAAACTTTACCGCCTTCTCGTAGCAGTAAGTCTTCGATGCCATCACCGTCTACGTCGTCTAACACTTCTTCGTGAGTGAGTGCGAGTACGCCGGTCAAATTGGAAAAGTCGAGATTATCGATATCGAAATCACCCAGACGTTCTTCTATTTCAGCAATGTCGATGGAGTAAGAAGCGCCACTGGCGAAATAAGCATCGCCAATTTCATCAGCGATAAAGACATCGAGCCGTTCATCGGTTCGAGAAATCAAATCATCATAGCCGTCACTGTTTACGTCTCGCAGCTCCATAAAAGGAATTCGCACGGCTTGGCCGGTTCGCCGTTCCAGAGCATTAGGTTGCAGCATTGTACGCATGCGGTTTTCAGATTCTATGGTTAGCCCGGATTGATAACTGGAATTAGCGCCGGCAATAAACACATGTAAGTTGCCTGCACCGGGGATAATCAAGTCTTCATAGCTATCACCGTTTATATCCCGCGAAAAATAAAGTCTGTTCACACCTTTGCTTAGAAAGCCTTGCAGCCCTGATTTGATTAGTTGAGGTTCTTGGATTTTTTCGTCTTTAACTGGCCAAACATAGGCATCGGTACCATTAACCAGAGCAATGATAGACGCGCGATCCTTATCACCGTAGTTAGTGCTCAGATCCCAGCCCACAGCCTGTCCGGAAAAATCAATCTCTTTAAAACCGTTATCGAAATCGAATCCGTCTTCTCGTTGGAAATAAATGCGCAGGGATTCATCGATAACCGTAATCAACTCATTTAACGAATCGCCATTAAGGTCCGCAACGATTATCTGTTCGCTTTCTACTGGCAGGGTGAACGGTAGCTGAGTATATGTAGGGGTATTGGCAAATGTCAGGCCAAAACTTGCGCATGCATATAAAGGAAGAAAGACTTTGCTGAAAGCTTTCACGGCATACCTACCAAGAGAGAAGTAGTTGTGCCATGGCGCAGTAACAGATCAGGAATCGAATCAGAATTCAATGCAAGCACTTCGAATTCGAATACCGAGCGGGGAGATACGTACTCCCAAAACGGTGTGTCATCAATTTGTAGCTGTGCGTCTATTTTCTTCGCGGCCAGCGTTCCATGTTCTGTGATATATAGAGCGTCATTTGTACCGTCGCCGTCTATATCATATTGCAGCGACATTTGTTCCGATAAGCTCCGTACATTAGCTGCAGAAAAACTTTCTTCCAGGCGGGAGTCTGGCCGGCGGGCAAACAACTGGCCTGGTTCTGCTGATTTGGCGCTGTAAAGAAGTTGGGTGCGATTGATGCTGGCATTGCGAATGGCGTCAACTACCGGGATGGTGTAATAGCTCACGTTGAGAACAGGCTTGTCCTCGTAGGCTAAATCAACAAACTCTAGTCTTACATCGTAGCCCGAGAAACGCATAATCTGATTCGGCTGTTGTAGATCGAATTTACCACTGGAGTTGAGATAGAAACGGGCATCCCATTCATTGCCTTCGCCAGTTAATCGCAATAGGTCCTGATATCCGTCATTATTCATGTCTACTAGGCGGATATCGCCACGACTTTCCATTGAACCCTGCCAATTCGCACTCTTAGAAAAGCCGCTCGAGATGTCTTGATAATGGATATTGAGCTGGCCTAATCCGTCGTCACCAACATTCAGATAGATTAAATCTTTCAACTCATCGCCATTTAGTTCGGCGAGGAGTGCAGTGGGCATCCAGTTTGCGGTTCGCAGTAATGCTCGCGAAGCTGCAGATTTTGGTTCCCAGGTTTCTATGAATCCGGTAAAGGGGGAAGGGGTTTCTGCGCGCAATTCCACCGTTACACCTTTGTCGGGATTGATGCCAATGCTGGCACTTAAGTCTGCTTCCTGATTATTACGTTGTGCAACGGTTAAATTTTCATTAATGGTTTGTATGGTCGTAACCAATTCAAATTGTTCATTACCTTTACCAGCAAAGAATCCGAAATCCTCTTGTCCTGGCAATAGAAAATCGATTTCGCCGTCACCATTAATATCGTCAATGCTGTTTAGAAATTCGACTTCTTCTTGATCGGGAATTGCCGCAACTAAGTCCCATTGGAATAGAAGTTTTATGTTGCCAGTGTAACCTTCAACCGCAGTTGAGAGACTAAACACGCCGTTATTAGCTAACAGGACTAATTCTTTACCGGGATCAGAACGCAAATCGGCGAAAGCGACTGCGATTATTTCGGTTTTGATTTCGACTCGTTGGGGAGTTGTAGCGAAATTACCGTCTTCCTGTTGGTGATGAATATGTAGTTCTCTACCAATTGCGGAATCGTAGTGACTGAAGATTAAGTCTTTGGCGCCATCGCCGTTGACGTCTTCGGTGATTAATCGCTCCCAATTATTCTCTCGATCTAATTCGAAAGTGACATAATTATTTTGAGCAAGACAAACACCGGTAAGCAAAACTGCAGGCAGCATTGCTATCTTTGCAATAAGTGTAGTGTCGACCCTTCTCATTTTTATCTTAATCTTCTAACTCGGTTAATTCGCCGTAGTCACTGGTTATATTGAATAGACCGAAAATATTGTGTGATCGTTCACCTTCAATTCTTGAGTAGCTGTATACGGCAAACAACCAGAAATCCAGCAGTGAGAAAGTCTCACTGGAAGGAACTAAGGATGACTCGTATTGCAGCAATGGTCCTATATTTATACGACTGATTCGTCTGCCTGGATCCCAGAGCAGCACTGTTGTTTCAACCACATCGTCGCCATTATAAACAGTCAGAGCGACTTCTTCGCCAAGTTCATGATCTCTGATTATACGGGTTATCAGATCCTGGGCGGAGTTTAGATTCACGCCATTCAGTCGCAGAATTATATCGTCTATAGCAATACCCGCCTGGGGTAGTGGGCTTTCAGGAAATAGTTCCACAACCCGCGTTGCTGCTACGGTTTCATTGTTTATAGAAACCATTTCGCTTCTGTAACCTGCGCGGGTGGCAATGGGATCGATGCGATAAAGCTCTTGCGGTGTAGTGCTACTGCTTATTGCTCTGCCTTCAACCGTGGTTTCGAATACCGTAGTGTTTCTTTGGGCACGGAATTCAAATGTCGAGTTAGCAGCGGCTTGTTGCAGAGTTTTGATTGTATCTGGGTGATTAGTTTCCATTCCATCAATGGCAAGAATGACATCACCAATCTGAATGCCTGCTGAATCTGCTGCGCTATTATTGACAACGTTGCGCACCCTCACTCCTGGCAACACTTCAACGCTGAGTAAAGAATCGCTCTCGTTCAGACCTAGTTCTAGACCAAAATCGATTCGCAAGCTTTCATCTCGATCCGGGATAAGGCTGACTTCCTCAGACGAGAGAGAAATGGTTGGTGTCAAAATTGCCGAGTCGTAGCTTACACAGGTAGCCAATGGTGTCAGAAATATTAAGAGCGCATAAGATTTCACCCGGTTTCTCCTGTAAGACCTTCATATCTTTTTACGTTGAATAACCACAAGTGTTACAGAAACAAATATTATCAAAGTCGGAATCGGCACCCATAGGTTCATCTGTAATAAATTTTCATCCACTAAGACATCGGAATAACCCCGAACTATGCGCGAGGCATCCTGTAAATACGATGCATCAATAAGTGAAGGTTGGAAGCGGGCGTAAAGAAAATTTGCATAGTCTCCCAGCATGGATTTGAAGATATCGATGGCTAAAGTTACACCTAGGGCAGTTGTAACCGCCTGAGTGGCAGACTGAGCACAGACGGAAATTAATAATCCAAACGCTATTGCCGCAGGAAGCGGCACTATAGCCAAGTGCAATCCAGTGCGAATCTCAAACAAGATTTCATCCTCGCTAATTAACTCAAAGCCGTCTTCTACGATAGGTCCGAATTGCCAAAACAAATCGCTGAAGATGTAGGCAGTGATTAATAAAACTATAAATGAAAGGAGTGCGAGTAAATGCAGATGTACAAGTTTAGCCAGAACTAAGGCAGGTCGGCTAATACGTCGAATTAACAGGTGCCGCACGAGTCCAGTATCTCTATCGAAACTAAAACTGTAAGCGGCCAGGCCAACTAACAACAAACCTAGCATGGTGAGCCCGGTACTCATGCTATCGACGAAGTAACCGTAGGCATTAGAGCTAACCACTTCATCGAAACTAGGACTGCCAATTAAGCTATCTCTTGCAGCTTGCCCAGTTTCCGTTATCCATAACAAAACATTCTGTAGAATAACCACTAGGGCGGGTGCTAGTAGAATTAATTTACTCGCAAAAGTGCGCAGCGCTATGAACAGTTCTGATTTTAAGGCGGTTACAAACCCGTTCATGATTCGCCCTGGCTTGTGATGGAGCGGAATAGATTGCCTAAAGATGCTCTTTGTAGAATGAGCTCACTGACTGCGATGTTATTTGTGACAAGTTGGCGATTTAGCTCAGAAGAATCTAGTACAGCAGTTTCTAATTGAATGTACCCGTTAGCATCTGGATTTATGACCGTTATGTTCTCAAGTTGTTGGAGAAAATTGAGTGCATCTGAGGGAGATTCAGATCGCAATAACAAGGTGTGTTTTGAATCTGCGAGCAAGTTCTCAATAGTGCCACTTACTGCAATTGCTCCTTCATGAAGGATTGCGATATGACTGCAGATACTTTCTAGGTAGGGCAGTTGATGGCTGGAGAGCAAAAAAGTAGTTCCCTCTTCTTTATTAAGTCGCTGAATCAATTCCAGTACATCGTCAACGCCTCCAGCATCGAGCCCATTGAATGGTTCGTCTAATACAATGAAGTCAGGATTGCTTAATAAGGCATGAGCTAAAGAAGCTCGGCGTTTATTCCCCAGGGATAGATGTCTAATTTTAAACGTCGTAAATTGTTTAATACTTAGGAGTTCTTCTACTTGCTCTGGTGAGCGGGCCTGATTCTCAGTCAAGAGCGCGGCGTGCTCCAGGCTTTGTCTTAAGGTGAGATTCGGGTGCAGGCTCGACGTGTCAAAAATGCCAACGATCTTACCTTGGGTTTCATGCAAATTTTGGGGCGAGTAATCGAATAGAGTGATGGAACCGCTATTGCTTGCTTGTAATCCCAGAATGCATTCGATTGTGGTGGTCTTGCCGGAACCATTAAGCCCAACCAATCCAAGAATGGATTCCTGTTGAATCGAAAGATCTAAGTTTTTTAATACTTCGAATGATCCGTAACTTTTATTAAGTCCGTTTACGGATAAGGCAAGTGCACTATTGGCTACGCTCATTTGTGCAAATCACTAATAAAAAGAGGCTCGATTTTATTGATTATATGAGCGGTGCTGCATAAGCAACACCGCTTTCCGCTTATTAGTCGACGAATAGTTGTTCGACCTGAATTTCTTCGACCGTGCCAAATTTTCCAAGTTCCTCGGTGTTTATGATAGAGAGATCACCAACAATGGAAATAAGTTTTGGTCGGCCCTGCACGTGCTCCTGTTGAAATTCGATGAGGTCATCAAGACTTGCTGTTTGCAGTTCCTGATATCGCTGTATTCTTGGGTCAGTTTCGAAGCCAAGACGTTCCCAGCTTCGAACTGCACCAATCACTTCTCTGAAATTCAACTTCGATGTTCGATAGCGATTCAATTGTGAATTGACTGCTTCTTCGAATCGCTCGGATGAGGAGGGCATGCTATCGATAAGATCGATAAAGGCTTCGAGAGCATCGACTGTTTTGTCAGTTTGGGTGCCGATGGCGCCGAGCATTAAGTTTTCTGCGTTTTCCCGACTGCCCTGTGCATAGCGTGCCTGAGCAGAGTAGGCCAAGGCGCGGGCTTCACGCAGTTCCTGGAATACGACACTGGACATGCCGCTACCAAAATAATTGGTATATATGGAAGACATGACTGCATCGTCAGAATTGTAAACGCCATCAGCAAACTCTATGCGAACCTGAGCCTGTGCAGTTTGTTGGTCCACAACCATGAGCTCAGTATCATTTACCTGGCGCGCTGTTCTGAAACGATATTCTGGGGTGTCTTGCAGCTCATCTTCGATAGCGTGATGGCGGCGAAGTACCTCAACTAAATCTTCCAGCGGCATCGAGCCGGTGTAGGCAATGGTGTGGTTATAGTTAAGTAGTTCTGCCGGCAAGGACATAAGTTCGCCCAAACCAGTATCGACAATTTCCTGCGTGGTTAATGCTTCAAGTAGTGGTGATTCTTCGCCGTAACGATTGTAAAGATATAATGCTTGAGCGATTGCAGGCGGAGAACTCTTTCTATCTTCGCGAGACTTAATAAGAATACCTTTTAACTGTTCGAGGGTTTGTTCATCGGTCGCTGGTGTTTTTACCAATTCCATCATCAACGCTAGAGAATCTTCAAACTGCTCATCCAGGCCTGAAACAGAAAATGCAGAAGAGTTCTCACCGGAACCGAAGCGGAACTCCGATCCCATGCGATACCACTCTTTCTGTAGCTCTTCATTGGTCATATTTTGGGTACCGGCAACATCCATTAATGCGGCAGATAAACCCAGCTTTTCGTTTTCCTCGGTACCTACTTCAACGTTAATGGAAAACGTAAACAAGTCGTTAAGTGGGTTAGGTGCATAATAAAGCTGAACGCCATCAGCAAACTCGATAACCCGGTAGTCTGTGTCGGCTTCTACAAAGGAAGGCTCAATTTCATCATATTCCATCGCCAGAATATTGGCTGCGAATACTGATTGACGAGTCGGATCGATACTTACCGGATCGATTTGTGGTTTCTCAACTGGAGGAACGACATGTTGATCATCAACTCGGTACACCGAAACATAGTCATCACCAAAGTATTTGATGGCTACCGCAACCACATCGTCTTTGGTTAGTTGCTCCATGCGCTCGATTTCGGCGATGTGGTAGTCCCATTCCGATCCTTCAATAAATGAAGAACGCATCATGCCAACTCGTGCAGTATTAAACTCCAGGCTGGCCTTTTCGTTCTTTTTAAAGTCGTTAATAATTGCTGCAATAATCCACTCTTCGAAATTACCTTTTTTAATATTGTCTATTTGATCAAGCAGAAGTTGTTCGACTTCCTCTAGAGTTTGGTCTTGCTTGGGTACGCCATAGAGGTTTTGCGAACCATAATCATTTAGGAAAAGCGGCGATGATCCGGCATTAGAAACTAATTGTTGTTGATTGAGATTCAGATTGATCAAACCGGCAGTGCGGTTATCCAGAATCATGTCCACGAGAATAAGTGCTTCTTTATCTTCATGACCGTTCTCTGCCGTGCGAAATGCAATGGAGACTTGTTCTTCACCTGGATATTGAACGGTGCGTCGTTCTGAGCCCTGCAGCGGTGGCTCCTCCCAGGGTCCAACCTCTGGAATTTCTTTAGCTTCCCAGCGACTGAACTCATCACTAATTAGGGCAATCGTTTCTTCTATATTGATGTCTCCACTAATAAAGATGCCCATGTTGTTTGGTACATAGTAGATATCGAAATAATCTTGGATATATACCAGTGATGGATTCTTGAGGTGATCCACTGTGCCAATGGTTGGCTGTTGTCCATAAGGGTGGATTTTATAAAGCAACTCGTCGATTGCAGTGCCGATAATGCGACCGCCATTATCTAGAGTGCGGTTCTTTTCTTCATAAACAGTTTCGAGTTCGGTATGGAACAGTCTAAAGACTGGATTAACAAAACGATCTGATTCGATTTCAGCCCATTGATGTAGACGATTGGATGGCAATCCCACTTTATATACTGTTTCCTCGTACCAGGTGTGGGCGTTAAGACCGCTGCCACCCATGCTGTTATAAAGCTTGTCTATTTCATTTGGTACTGCGAATTCCGCTGCCCGTTGTGCAACGCGATTAATCTCGCTATAAATCTCAGCCCGTCTACCTTCATCGGTTTCGACAAAATGCTGTTCGTAAAGCTCTACGATCTCATCCAAATAAGGTTTTTCCGCTTCGTAATTCAAAGTTCCCAGGTTTTCATTACCTTTGAATAATAGGTGCTCAAGGTAGTGGGCAAGGCCAGTTCCATCTGCAGGATCATGTTTGCTGCCCGCTCGAACCGCGATTTCCGCATAGAATCTTGGCTCTTCATGATTTTCGGTGAGGTATACCCGCAATCCGTTATCCAACTCAAAGATGTGAGCATCTAAAGGATCGTTTTCGTTGGGTTCATTAATTCGAGTATAGCCAAGACTGACTTCTGGCTCGGGTTGGCCATTTTCAGTGGTAGTTAACTCCGTTACTTCGCCACAGGTAGCAAGCATGGTTGCTATAAATAGAGCGAGGAAGAGCCTTGGCCATTCCTTTACAGTAATGCGGATAATCATGGTGAAACTCCTTGAGTTCTTTGCGGCCAGCTATTCTACGCTGATCTGGTCCAGGCTCCTAGTTTGGCAGGTTCTCGGCGCTAGTAGCATATCTCAGCACTTGTACATTACCGGCGCCGTCTTCACGGGTCTCCATCACCAGATCTACTGTACCTTCCTGACTCTGGATGAAGCCATCAAGTTGCGCGAATTGATCTGCGTTTAATTCACCTTCCAGCCGATCTCGAGCTCGATCAAATGCGTCGAGTTTGTCTTCATAAGCACGGGTCATGCTGCCATTGCTGGCAACCAGTGCGCCGTAATTATTCTGTTCGGAGAACAATTCATTTAATAGAACATCCATTACCAAGTCATGAGATTCGCCGGAAATTGCACTGCCACTGCTTTCAATCATTTCTGAATAGACCGTGCGGGCTGCTCCTTGATTAACTCCAAGATCGTAAGCACCTAACTCTGCAGCTTGTTCTGGAGTAAGAAGATCAGAAAGACTGTCCATCATGGCATCCGGGCCGAAGATTGCAGCGGCCTGATCGTTAGTAAGATTTCCTGCCATCAATTGGCCAAGCATTTGATAGCGCTCATCATTGAAATCCACCATCGCTGCATAGATACCATCCATTTCTGACGAGCTGATTCCAAGACCTTCAAGATAATCTACAAATTGCCCTGCAGTACGATCTTCTGCCATCTTGCGTGTGGTTGCTGGATTTGAAAATACACTGAAAGCACCAGCAGATGCGCGGCGTTGTTGACTGGCAGCTGCGGCTACCTCCAGCCTTGCTTGTTCTAACAGGGCTTCATATTCCGGATTGACGCGTTGTTCAGCTTCCATAAGCGCAGAGTCCAAGCTTCTAACTTGTGATGCTGTTTCTAGCAAGTCGTCTTCAAGCTCTACCAAGCGTGCTTCAAATTCTAAACGTTGGCGTGTGTTTAGTTCGGTTTGTTCCTGTAATTGCTGTTGGTAACTCATAGCAGTTTGCAACTGCTCTTCTAAACGTGAATTTGCAGATTGCAATGTGATCGCAGCATAAGCGAGCCCGCCAATTATTGCGGAAACGGTAGCAATGATTGCTGTTTTCATATCTAACCTCATAGGTATTTAATTACTGCAAATTTTCCTAATACTCTTTCTTTTATTCTTCAATTTATTTAATCAAACAGAAAGGAAAAGCGGTCTTGCTCCCCGCTATTGTCCAAATGGATCCGCTACTTCTCCTCAGTTTCCTGATTCGGTTTCTGCTTCTATTACTTTTCGCGAAGCTTCAAGGTCGGAGAAATAATTTTCCCTGGCATCTTGTAATGCAGAGGACAAAATTGAAATCTGTACAGTAGCAGACGAAAGATTGCTTTCCAGAGATTCGATATAACTTTCGAAATCCTGCCGTTGCTGTTGGTTAAGCGTATCTGTTGCTGCCAGCTCTGCCCGAAGCTGTTCGAGCTCAGCCTGTAACTCCGCCACCTGCTGATTTTCTCTATATTGATAAAGCGCTGCTGCGACCAGCACGACCACCACGAAGGCAGTAAACAGAGAGGTTATATTCTGCATGCTAGTACCCCTTCGATTTGTCACTATGGTAAGGAAAAAGGGACTAAAATCATATTGTTATCCTCCTACCGGGCGAGCGATTCTTTTCCAAAAATAGACTGGAAAAGCGGATTCCTGCGTATAATCCTATACTTATCTAATAATGAGTTGAGTGTATTGGAAGTGCTTGTGACTTTAATTCGTAAGCCATTGATTTTATTATGTATTATTACATTAATGCTAGGGTGTTCTGCGTCCTCATTTAAGCGCAGTGCCGATGAAGAGAGCTATGGAGCAATCTCTCAGAAGGCAAATTTAGTCCCTGGCATGACCTCTCAGGTCGTGCTTGATGAAATCAGTGAGCTGAATCTGGAGGGATTTGAGCTAAACAATCTCTCTTTCGATTTTCTCGATAACGAAGCCGAGAGTGAGATCGGCGCCAGCATCTTAACTTTGAACGATGCCCTCGATATTGCCTTCCAACGCAGTAAAGATTATCAAACTCAGAAAGAGCTGCTTTACCTGGAAGCTCTCGCGCTTACTTTTGATCGCTATCGTTATACGCCAGTATTTAGCGCAGCAGGTAGCAGTAACTATCAGTGGGACAATCGCGACCAGTTTGTTCAAGACATGCAGGACTTAACAGGAATGCAAAATGTCGAAACTGACGAGTCGACATTTTCCAATACCAGCCTCGGTGCTCGTTATATATTAAAGAGCGGTGGCGCGGTTGCATTAAACCTTACTAATAACTTTACGCGTTTTTTATCCGGTAACATTAGTGAGTTCGGCACTAATGCCTTAATCGGTTCTTTAACTCAACCACTGATTCGAGATTTTGGTGTCGATATTGAAACTGAAGCTCTCATGCAGGCGGAACGTGATTTACTTTATCGTTTAAGAGACTTCACTCGCTTCCGAAAATCATTCGCAGTGCGAGTTGCTTCTAATTACTACTCGGTATTATTAAACCGTGAAACTGCACGAAATAATTTCGCGGGCCTTAACGCAACCAATCTTTCTTTAGAAAGAGAACAGGCATTTCAGGCGGAAGGTCTAACAACTCTGCTGGAAGTTGGCCGCTTGGAACAATCTTCATTACAAGCCGACTTACGCTGGACTTCTTCCATTACTCGTTACAAGCGCAGTCTGGATAATTTCAAGATTCTTATCGGTCTAACCGCAGAGGACAATATCATTCTCGATGACAACGAGATGAATTTGATTAGCGAGACGGGAATGGATAGTCCTGATATCAGTTTGGAGCAGGCCACTGGAATGGCGATTCAGACTCGCCTTGATCTGTATAACTCGCTGGACCGGGTTCAGGACAGTGCTCGGAAAATTGAAGTAGCAGCGAACGCGTTGAATCCCACCGTCGATATCACTCTGGTTGCGTCGGTACCTGATGCTAACAACGGTAATATTGGAGAGCTGGATTTCGAAAATGCACTCTACACCGCTGGCTTGGATTTCGATCTGCCCCTGGATACCATGTTTGAGCGCAATAACTATCGGCGCTCATTAATTGATTATGATTCGTCCTCGAGAGATTATCTGCTGTCTCTGGATACTGTGAAATTAGAGGTATTAGATACCTGGAGGCGCATGAATGAGGCTCGGAAAAGTTACGATATATCAGTAACTAGCGTGGAAATTAACGAGCGCCGAGTCGAAGAGGCCCAATTGCGAGCTGAGTTAGGTTTAGGAGACATCCAAGATACTGTAGATTCACAGAACGACTTGACGGCTGCCCGCACGGAGTTAGTGAGTTCTATCGTAGAACACAATATTGCCAAGCTGGAATTTTGGCGAGATTTAGGATTGCTTTATGTGGATGACACGGGGCAGTGGGAGGAAGGCATAGATGAGCCCAGCTGATCAGAAAGTATGGGAAAAACTTCTAGATAAAGTACCGACCCAGGTTAAGGACTATATCGGTATTTTGAAAGAGCGATTCCTCACCGCAAAAAAATCTACCCAATACGCCATCGGTAGCGCTGGATTGTTGGTGCTCGCTTTGCTTTTTACTGTCGTTGGCGGCGATGCCAACGTCGAATCCAGCATTACTTTTGAAGCCCGTCGCGGCGGCTTGGAAATCACTGTTCTGGAGGGTGGTTCTTTAGAAGCGCTGCAATCTCAAGAAATTCGCTCCCGTATTAAGGGACGGGAAGGCGTCAAAATCCTAAACATTGTTGAAGAAGGTTACCAGGTCACCCCAGAAGATGTAGATGCAGGATTAGTTCTTGTTGAGCTAGATAAAGCTGCATTAATCGATCAACAGCTTAATCAGGAAATCGCAGTAGAAACTGCAGAAGCAACTTACATTGAGCGCCGTGCCGAATATGAAATCCAATTGAACGAAAATATGACGGCATTAAACGATGCGCGTCAGGAAATGCGTTTTGCTCGTTTAGAGTTTGAAAAGTTTCTCGGTGGTAATTTAGTCAGCGGCATTATTAGGCGACTCGAAATTGAAGAACGATTAGCAAAAGCTGAAGCTGAAGATTTGGAAGCAATGTCTCGGAGTTTACCTTCCACTCGCAACTCAATTGAAGAAATTGTCGAAGAACGTGCACCGCGACCAGCTTTCGATCCCACAGATTTAAGTTCCATGCCACCACCTGTTCGAGAGCGTATTGAACAAATGATGGCGGAAAATGGTGGCGAATTACCACCTGAAATGTTGGAACGCATGCAACAGTTTGCCCAAGGTGGCTTTCCTGGGGGCGGACCAATTGGCGGGCAGGGTCGAGGAAGGGGGATCGGGGGAGCAAGTTCTGTGTCTCGGGGAGGAGCTGGGGATGGGCCAGTTATCGCTGAAGAAGCGCCTGAATTAAGACTGGAACTATTGGAACCAGAGCCACTAAATACAGAAGTCACCTTGCTCATGGACGACAGCTATATGGCGATTCGTGACCAGCTGGATTTCTCACAGTATGCAGATATGGAAGCCCTGGAAGACGGTGAAGCCAAGCAGGAACTTCGTCGCTTGCAAGATGAACTACAAGTTTCCCAGGAAGAATATTTGCTAGCGCAGGATCGCATCGAAGGTCAGCGCCGCTTAGAAGCCAGAGGGTTTATTACTCCAACTGAATTAGAAGCAGAGGAATTAAATCTTAGTAAGGCTCGTAATAAAGAAGCAGAAAAAGAAACTGCGCTTAGCCTTTATATTCGATACTCTTTCCCGAAAGACGCAGAAGAAAAGTTATCTGATTATGAAAACGCCATCATGGCCTATCAGCGTCAACTAAAAGAAAATATCGCGGAAAAGGCACAAGAAGAAGCGCGCTTTAGTTCGGCAGAGCGCAAATACAATCTGGAGCGAGTGAAACTTGCTGATGTTGAAGAACAAATCGACCTGGCAACTATCGTTGCGGAGCGTCCCGGACTTGTTGTGTACGGCGCTGCCGATCAGAATCAAATGCGTTATCGTGGTAGTAGTTCTCAGGAAGCGATTCAGGAAGGTGCGACAGTAAGAGAGCGCCAGGCTATTCTTACAATTCCTGATATGCGGGAAATGGCTGTTAAAACCAATATTCATGAATCTGCTGTACAAAGAGTAGGAGTAGGTCAATCGGTGAAAGTTTCCATCGATGCCTTTCCAGATGCGAGCCTTACCGGTGTGGTTACTAAAGTGGCGGTAGTTGCTGACTCAGCAAACGCATTCATGAATCCTGATTTGAAAGTCTATCCAACAACTATCAAGATCCATGGTGTGCATGATTGGCTGCGCCCTGGTATGAGTGCCGAAGTGGAAATCCTGGTAGATCAGCTTTCTGACGCAGTGTACGTGCCTTTGCAGGCAGTTACCTATTGGGATGATAAGCGAGTTGTCTATGTCGATAACATCGGCAATCCCGAACGCAGGGAAGTGGAAACTGGAACCTTCTCAGATTCTTTTATAGAGATTAGGTCTGGTCTGCGGGAAGGCGAAAAAGTTTTATTATTGCCCCCTCAACAAAGCATCATGGAAATTGGTGTTTAGCACTTTTATCTAGAATACTCCGGTCAATATGACTACCATCGACACAAGTTCAAATATCGGTGCAGTAGCGCCACCATCTTTGGCGGCTGGATCGATGGTTGCCAGCCTGAAAGAGATTACCAAAACTTATTACATGGGGACTCTCTCTGTAGAAGTCTTACACGGAATCTCGTTAGATTTTTACTCCGGAGACTACATCAGCATCATGGGTCCTTCCGGCTGCGGCAAGTCCACTTTGATGAACATCCTGGGCTGTCTCGATCAACCTACTTCCGGCAAATACTTACTCGGCAGTGAAGACACTTCAGAAATGGATGACGATGAGTTGTCTACAATCCGTGGAGCACGACTGGGGTTTATTTTTCAGTCCTACAACTTAATTCAACAGCTTGATGTTTTAGAAAATATTGAAATGCCCTTGTTCTATCAGGGCTATACCGAAGTAGAGAGTCATGAGATTGCCATGGGTCTCGCTACTCGAGTCGGTCTAGAAGATCGGGTGAATCATAAGCCCTTTGAATTATCCGGTGGCCAACAACAGCGCGTAGCGATTGCTCGCGCGCTTGCTGTAGATCCTTTGATTATTCTAGCAGATGAGCCTACCGGTAACTTGGATTCGAAATCCGGTGCAGAAATTCTCAATTTGTTTGATGAATTACATGCTCAGGGTAAGACATTGCTATTAGTGACTCACTCAGATGAGTTAGCAGAACGCTCCAAGCGTGAAATTAAATTAATGGATGGCAGAGTAGAAAGTGATGACTGATTTCACACTTGATGGGGTAGATAACCCGGCCGTTTTGTTAACTCGATCCAATGCGCGATCGAAGTTCACTATCACTCGTCTGAAAAAAATTACCCATGTCGGTGTAAAAAGTATTTTCTCTCACGGCTTACGTTCGATGTTGACGGTCTTGGGTATCGTAATTGGTGTTGCTGCCGTTATCGCAATGTTGGCAGTAAGCGAAGGTGCTAGCTTTGAGGCGCAACAACAGTTTCGAGATCTCGGTGCCACCAATATCTTGTTAAAGAGTGTTAAACCTGCTGAAGTAGAAGAGAGCTCCGCACAAGGATTTGGGCCACCTCAGGCTGTTGTCTATGGATTAACACAAGCGGATATCAATACTATTCGGGATACCATTCCTGGTGTTTCAAATGTTATCGCTTCACGTATTGTGAAAAAGAATGTGTGGAATCTTGGCTTATCTATGAATACCGACGTGGTTGGTACTTCGGTGGATTATCCGAGCTCCCGTAACTACAACTTACGCGCTGGTCGTTTCTTTAGCCAAACAGAAGTGCGGGACCATTCCAACGTTGTAGTATTAAGCGATGAAGTAGCCGACACATTATTCCCGATCGACAACCCGCTAGGTCAATCTATCAAGATCGATAGCGACTACTACAACATTGTTGGCATTATGGAGTCAGAAGGTTTTTCAAACCTCGGGCAGAACCAGGCAGGATCCTCGAATTCAGCTCCCACCA
Organism: Pseudohongiellaceae bacterium; assembly: GCA_045565735.1. Lineage (GTDB taxonomy): Bacteria > Pseudomonadota > Gammaproteobacteria > Pseudomonadales > Pseudohongiellaceae > UBA9145. Next base: position 19,135 of record JBJLER010000019.1, on the reverse strand, counting down.
GAATTTTTATTCCTTTTACTTCATCAAAGAGTCGTTTTGGCGAAACAACTACAAGGCAAACCGCCGGTGGTATGGAATCAGAAACCGTTGAACTGCATGAGGCAATTATTCAGATAAACGATCAGGAAACAGTTATTGAAGTAGGGGAAATAATTGATCAGATCTTACAACGACGTCACCGTGATGCAGACTACTCCATCGAAATTCCTCTCGCGTTATTAAGACAAGCCGAGGCCAGTGCGCTCAGAGATCAGATAGTTGCTGGTGCCATCGCAGGAATCTCATTATTGGTTGGTGGTATTGGCATTATGAATATCATGCTGGCCAGCGTAACCGAGCGTACGCGAGAAATCGGAATTCGCCGTGCACTCGGTGCGAAGAAAAAAGATATCATCGCTCAGTTCCTGATAGAAGCTGTTATTCTTTCCGGTGTAGGGGGTCTTATCGGTGTTGTCCTTGGTATTATCATTCCGTTTATCATTTCTACATTCTGGGGCATGACAACAATAGTTACGCCTATTGCGCCAATTCTAGCCTTCTCAATTTCTGCAATGATCGGAGTTATCTTTGGTATTTATCCGAGTATACGTGCGGCGGATATGGATCCTGTTGAAGCATTAAGGCATGAATAATATTTTAGGTGACACCCCTGTTCGGTCCTTTGTTGCAGCTCGAGCAGTGCACGAGTTTATTTTCAGTAATCCCTCCTCACCCCATCGAAGCTTCGAAGTATGAATAAAAGTTTAGTCGTAGTTTTTATTACTTCATTTATTACATTATTGGCTACTGCTGCAGAAAATTCCCGAACTTGGGAGCGCTATGATGAGAGTGAAGATCTCGCGCTTCTAGGTCAGCATGAAAACGAGCGTATGCACTTTAAGTTGTTAAATTCGAAAGTGCTGGATAAGAATTTTTTGTGGGCTCCATTCGCAGATGATCTTGTGAATATTTCAGAAGCGAACTATATAAGCATGAAGCCAATGATTTTGGATCGCTCTATTAGGGAGCTCCAGCAATCGGTTAGTTCAGGTGCTCTAACTTACGAACAGTTAGTTACTTTTTACATCTATCGCATTCGCGAAATTGAATCGGATAATTCCCTATATCTAAATGGTGTAATCACGTTAAACCCTGACGCCATTAATCGTGCACGTCGTCTGGATGAATTTCGACAGCTAGGAACCGCTGTTCTTGACGACTCTATTTTTGGCATTCCCGTTTTACTAAAAGACAACATCAATGCCGCTGGTATGGCGACAACTGCGGGTGCCATAGCGCTACAAAATAACTTTGCGGATAACGCATTTATAACTGAACGTCTGCTGGAAAAAGGAGCAGTCATTATTGGTAAGGCGAATTTAAGTGAATGGGCCTACTTTTTCTGTAACGATTGCCCATCCGGCTACAGTGCTATGGGCGGTCAAACTTTAAATCCCTATGGTCGTTTTCAATTTGGTACTGGTGGTTCCAGCTCAGGCAGTGGCGCATCGACAGCGGCAAATTATGCAACTGTTGCGGTAGGATCAGAAACTTCCGGTTCGATTCTCTCTCCTTCCAGCGCTAACTCTTTGGTAGGTTTGAAACCCACAACCGGTTCCATCAGTCGGACTGGTGTAGTACCAATTTCGGCAAGTCTCGATACTGCCGGGCCTATGACCCGATCGGTTGCCGATCTAGTTATCTTGTTTAATGCTATGGCGGGATACGATTCAGCTGATACTGCAATGCCACTAATAAGTGCAGATATGCAATTAGTCTATCGTGAAGTAAGTTTGGCGGGTAAACGTTTAGGTGCGCAAGTTCGTTATGCCGATAATGAGCTTTATCAAAATGCTCTTATGCTTTTATCTTCGAATGAAGCATCAATAGTGGATGTTAATTTTGAAGCCCAAAGACAACCTCAGTTCGGAGAATTTCTTGGAGTAGAAATGAAAAGAGACCTTGCCCTCTATTTAGAACAGCATGCGGGGGATGAGATCTTAATCGATTCTATTGCCAGTTTAAAAGTATTCAACGAACAGGATATGGATATACGTGCACCTTATGGTCAGGCGGAAATTGATATGATGGATGAGTTGAATTACAACGGGGCTGAAATCGAAGAGCTGCGCGCCGAGTTACAGGATAATGCTAGATTTCAACTCGATAGGATATTCGAGGAATTAAATATCGATGTTTTGATTAGCGTAGACAATCAGCAGGCTGGAATCGCAGCTCTAGCCAATTATCCTGCTTTAACCATACCCATGGGTTACGAAGAAGACGGTCGACCTATCTCGATTACTTTTATTGCTCCATCTTTTCAAGAGCAGCTTTTAATCGATGTAGGAGTGCAATTTGAGCGGTTGACAGAAGCACGTCAAACTCCTACCGATTATATGTAACTTTCTGAAATATTGAGTTCGTAGTGATTTGGCACAAACTCAACGCATTAGATTATGAGAGTGGCGATGAAGACAGTGATAGGGATGAGGCAGGATAGGTAAAAACGGTAATAGAAAAAAAGAATACGATGCGTCTAGTTTGTAGAAGTGCTACCAGTAGTTTTCAATTGTGATATGCCCTGGTGTTCGACGACGGTTTTTAGAGAAACCTCTTTCTTTTAAGACCTCCACTGCGTCTTTAACCATATCGGGGTTGCCACATAACATGAAATGAGATTTATTTACGTCGAGAGTCAGTCCAACACTTTCTTCCAGCGATCCATCTTTAATTGTTATGGGAATTCTTCCAGTAATACTGCCTTCAACGACTTCGCGACTTACATAGGCCTGAAATAAGAAGCGATCATCGTATTTCGTTTTAAGTGCTTCGACCATTTCTTGATAACGCAAATCGGCTAATGTTCGCACTGCATGAACTAGCACGATTTTCTTGAATCGCTGCCAAGGCTCTTCAGTGTTTAAGATTGAAAAAAATGGAGCTATTCCTGTTCCGGTTCCCAGCATCCACATCTCTTCACACTCAGGTATTTCTCTTAAAACAAAGAATCCATTGGATTGTTGTTTTACCCAAACTTTATCGCCTGCTTCTAATTTAACCAGCGCGTTAGAAAGAATACCGTCGGTGGCGGTATAAAAGAAAAATTCCAATAGTTGGTCTTGTGGAGAACTCAGGTAGGAGTAAGGGCGAGCGACTCTTTCACCATTCACATCAAGTGCAAGGCTAGTAAATTGACCAGCAGTGAAATCATCTACATCGGCATCGATTTTCAAAGTAAACAGATTATCTGTCCAATGAATATTTTCGACTATTGTTCCTTCTAACCAACGCGCCATCAACCGGGTCCACGTACTCTTTGTTAAAGCTGGAAGTATGTTATGAATTTCTATAGTCTCCTAGCAAGCAGAAAAGCATATATATAGGAATATACCAATTCGGATTTATCCTGATTTCTAATACTAAGAATTTGTTGGAACAACTTTATGGGTATGTGGTTTGAAATAGCACTCTGGAAACGAATTCTAGGCGCCATGATTTTGGGCGTCATTGTTGGTGTAATCTTTGGTGACGGAGTGACATCCATCGCATGGATCGGAGACCTCTTCATTCGACTGATTCGAATGGTGGTTGTGCCATTGGTTTTCGTAACACTTGTTTCAGGTGTTATTTCTATGGGCGATCCAAGTAAGTTAGGGTCATTAGGTGCTCGAACGCTCGGTTTGTATTTGTTTACAACATTAGTGGCGATTACGATTGGATTAACACTCGCCGCAATCTTGCAGCCTGGAGTCGGTGTCGACCTTTCCGCAGTGGCACCAAGCGCGGTGCAAGAGGCGGTTCCTCTAAGTGAACGCTTAATGGGCATCGTCCCGGAAAATCCAATTGCCGCTATGGCAGAAGGCAATATTCTCGCTATTATCTTTTTTGCCCTTCTAATTGGTGTAAGTCTTTTAACTATCGGCGAAATAGGTAAGCCTGTTTCTGATTTTATGGCCGCTGCTGCTGAAGCAATGCTGCGCATCACTCACTGGATCATGGAAGTTGCTCCATTCGGTGCATTTGCTTTAATTGCGCAACTAGCAGGAACTGCTGGTATTGGCGCGTTGATCGATGTGCTCACTTTGGCATTAGCGGTAGTTATCGGTTGTACGGCACACATGATTTTCATGCATGGGTTTGTCGTTATGCGGGTTTTGTTGAATCTGTCCGGAATGAATTTTTTCCGTGGCGCTCGTGATGCCATGTTGATGGCTTTCTCTACATCATCCAGTTCTGCCACCTTGCCAATTTCAATGTCTTGTGCAGAAGAAAACCTAGGTGTGAAACCTGTGGTTGCATCAACAGTATTACCGCTGGGAGCAACCATTAATATGGATGGAACGGCATTATATGTGGGCATTGTATCGGTGTTTGCAGCTCAGGCGTTCGGTATCGATTTAAGTCTCGCGGACTATATTCTAATTGCTGGATCTACCACTCTTGTTTCAATTGGCACTGCAGCGGTTCCAGGAGCATCACTGTTTTTGATTTCAGCGGTGATGGACACGATAGGGATGTCCCCACAACAAAATGCAGCAGTGGTGGGATTTATTCTTGCATTCGATCGTCCGCTGGATATGTTGCGCACCAGCGTCAATGTTGGTGGTGATCTTTCGGTTTCAACAGCGGTTGCCAATTGGGAAGGAGAATTCGATAAGGAGATTTTCGACCGATAGCTCAAGTACTAGAACGAGTAACTAATAGTTGTGCCAATTCTTAGATCTTCGTCGAAGAAAATTAGTGGAGAATTACTATTGGAATTGATACTTATGACTTGAGCTTCGACTGTCCAGTTATCATCAATCGTATAGTTCACCGAGAGCATGGCCAATAAAGAATCTCCTTCCAGATCCCCTTGTAGGGTCGAAGCTAAGGTAAGGTCATTGTTTAAGAAGATATTGCTGTAGCGCACTAGCCAACTTCCGAAGACACCTTCATTGACCAGCTGCTGTCCTGGCAGAAGACCTTTGTCTTCGTCTAATACTTTTTGAGCTTGGATGCCTAGACTCAAACTTTGATCATTATCTGGGGCCCATTCAAAGCCGAATGAAGTACCGATTTGATCTTTCTCCAAATCTAAAGGTGAAGCAAGCGAAGAGATTCCCGGTAAATTAAAATTGTCTGCCAATACATTGTGACTAAAAGCCAAATCAAAATTCAGTAATAATCTCCCTATAGCCCTATTCGCACTAAAACCTAGAAGAATGAAATCATTTTTTTTTGCCAATGCGTCGCCGATATTGTTGATGGGGTCTTCATAACGCAATTGGTTCTCATACAAGTAGGCAGCCATAAAACTGATATCACTAAGATCAAATGATTTGCGCCACTGAGTGCCAACCTCAAAAATCGCATCGCCATCGCGTTTATAGTCAGTTAAGTTAAATTGTGGTTCGAAAAAAAACGGGCTGCCTCGCACAGGTGCAGGATTAAACTCGGGGTAAAGATTAATAAAGCTAGACCAGTTGCTATCTTCACCGAAGTAATCCCATACCACCATCCATTGATTAAGACGTGCATCTTCAATGTCGATGATGGTCATGTCCCGAAACTCGATATGGTTGATGACATCCAACACCGAGTTTCCCACAGTTTCGCCCCACACCACAGTTTGTCTTCCAAACTTAAAGCTGTTTTGTTCGAAACTGCGTTGAAGAAAAAATTCGTTAACCCGGTATTCCGCATCAATCTTGCCGCCGTTGGCACGGTATTCATAGTCCTCATTCCAGTAGGCCCTCGCCTGCCCACTGGCTTGTAGTAACCAGCCAGGCGCAAATGCATTTTGATAGCGGATATTTAGACCTAGCCGGTTGTTTTCCATTTCTGCTTTACGCGGAAACGAAAAACCTGGCAATGGTTCTACGGAATGGTTGTTGACTTGCCCGTAAAATTGTTGGCTGACGCGCACAGTAAAGCCTTCCAGCCAGGACTCTTCATTATTATTGGGTGATTCGTCAAAAACATTACCAAAGAGGTTATCATCAAAAATGATTTCGTCGCTTAATAAATCTTCTCCTCCAAGATTGGGCTCTTCTTCCTGTTGAGATAGCGCAATTGGAGTGACGAATATCAGAATTAAGCCGGCCCTTTTGCAGAAGCGCGACATGTTAAATTAGTAATTCCAGGTTAATTAAGTTGAGCTCGAAGATTTTCCAATTCAGTTTCTCTGTACGCAGCATCAGTTAACGTGCGCTGAGTCAGAAATTCGTCTTGAATGTCTAAGTCTGTATAGATCTCTACAAATGCCATATTGGATAAACGATTAGTAACGAGGTTCATCATAGTTAATGAGCGCGCCATCCATATGTCATTTACGAGTTCCACTCTTGACGCCATTAGTCTTTTAACTTCTTTGCCATATTGATCGTACATTTCTGATCGTAGACCAACGTATCTTTCTTTGTCTATGTAGTGTACCTGACGCGAATAACGAGTCTTCCTTGCTCTCTCTTCGTTTGGAATCATTTCTATTTTCCAAACATCCCGCCCGGCTGTTGTAGTCTCTTCGAGAAGATTGATGGTATATTCTTCCAGCTTTCCTGTTTCAGTGTCTTCGGTTGTGAATTCAGAGCCAAATAATGATGCTGGTTCAGTTTCTTCATCTGAATCACCGCTTGCGATACGTTTAACTCTTCCAAGGGCAGAAAGGTATAGCCAGGTTTCATTGTCTCGCCCCGTTTCATCGTAGGCAAAGCTAAGCATACCGACTCCTCGCTCTGCAGCCGGCTCAATGGTGATTGTTACGCTCTTAGTATCCATCAGCTCTGGGCCATAATTTTTTGCGACAGATTCTAGAGATTTAACTCGAGGCCTTTCGGCGCAAGTTATGCGTCCATCTGTCACGCCGAATTTGCAGCTCGATAGCTGCATCCTATTAAATGATGAATCATTGGCTGCACGCTGTGCGTCATCGACTAATTTCATGATGTCAAAGCCATTGAGGTCTTGACCAAGGGTATTGCCGGCGAAGGTTATTAGAAAGATTGACCCTGTCACCAGTTTAATTCCTCTTGATATCATGCGGTCACTCCTTGGTAATTAATTTCTGTATTTACGTTTTTAACGCCAAATTTTGGTTTAAAAATTATGATCATTGCAGGGATGAGGAAAAGGTCACAAAGCAATGCGACAAAAATTGCCATTGAACCGAAGAAACCAATCTTTGCCATCCCTAGATAATCTGAAAAACTCAGTACCGCAAATCCAAGCCCTATAACCATCGTGGTGAACATCACAGCTTGCCCTACCTCTTTAATAGCACTTTCCAGAGCTGTTGCTATGCTTCCAGTTTTGCTTAATTCTACCCTGTAGTGAGTCATAAAATGAATGGTGTCATCTACAGCAATACCTAAAATTATAGGCGCTATTAATAGAGTGTCAGTATCCAATGGGATTCCAAAAAGCCCCATCAACCCAAATGCCAGAAAAGCTGGTATAGCATTCGGCACCATTCCCATAGTGCCGGCTTGTAAAGATCCCAGCGAGAAAATCATAATTATGCTAACTATTAGTAAGGCCAAGGCGAAGCTATTAAACTGAGAGGTTGCAACCTCATCAGCCATTACCATTAAAGTTGCCATAGTGCCTGTTAGATTGACATCCAAGCCTGGAAAGTCGTTCTCAATTTCTGCGAACGTTTCTTGAACATCTAATGCAATGTCTTCAAAGAACTCTTTGTATTCATATGAGCCTAAATTTCTTGCCGTGACACTTATATGTGAACGGCTGTAGTCGTCCGAAACTAAACTTCGGCGATCTTCCGGATTTGCGCTGTTGAACATGAACAATAATTGGGAAATGGCTTGGTCTGATTCCGGGATTCTATAAAATTCCGGATTATCATCGTTCATAATTTGGTTTGTATCTTTAACGATATTAGCCAAGGAATTAGTTCGTCCAATAATTTCAGGGTAGCTGCTCTCGATTCGAGTCTGTAGATTATCTACCGCAGTAAGTAGCTCAGCATCGAACATCCCGTCGCTCACTTTGGTGTCGATCATTATTTCCATATTTTGAGCACCTGACATATTCTGATCGACTACTTCTACAGCGATACTTAGAGGATGATCGGCTTTAAACATTTCAGCGATGTTAGTGTCGATCAGAATTTTAGTTGCACCATATGCACAGAGAATAAATCCAGACCCGAAAATAGCTAATATTAGGTAGGGTGACCTTTCGACAATAGCAGGAACTCGTGCAAGTATTTCTTTTTGATGGTTAATAATCCAGTAAGTTAGAGCGATAACGAAATTAATAAAAGCGCCAACCATTAGGCCTAGCGACAAAAAAACTAGTAGCGCAGTGCCTGTGCCTATAAATATCTTTCTTTTAAACCTTATAGAGTTCCACTTGGCACCCAGTTTTGTTGCAAAGCTGGGGTTTTCCTTGCTTTCGGCTGCGTTGGGATGCCAGAGATCCAGTAAAACGGGGAGTAATACCATGGTAAAGAAAAATGCCAATATGACGCCGAGAGCAGACATTAAAGCGAAAACCTTAATAGGCTCTAAATTTGAGGTTGCTAGTACTGATACGCCCGCCGATGTGGTTAACGTCGTAAGTAAAATTGCTAAGCCGACTTTTTCGTAAGAATGTGAGAGAGCGGTATAATGTTCTTGCCCATCTCGCCTAAAGCTAAAATAGGCACTCATCACATGAACGCAGTCTGCAATGCCGACTGCAAAAACAAGGAGCACGGTTAGGGCAACCATTGTAGATACAGTGATGCCCATCCAGACTGTTATACCCCAACACCAAGCTACGCTAAGTGCTATAGTGACCATCGACCAGATTAAAGCGCTTCCTGAACGGAATAAGACCCATAAAAGCAGAGAAAAAATCAATACCATCAATGTGCCCAACACTGCCATCTGGTTGAGTACGCCTTGCATTTGTCCCATCATGGAGGGCGTGCCAACCGGATAAAAGTTTAGTTCACTTGCATATTTTTGATAAACCGCAGTTAAGGCCTCGTCGAAAGAAAAGTAAGCAAGCTGGTCGGTATCCTGAAATTCAACGTCTTGAACAACAGCATTGTCATCAAAAGTGAGCTCAAAGTTTGCGAATCCATCATCCAGCTCAATACCGGCAACGTCCACGACGGGTTCGTATCCTTCTACTGGAATGGTTCCGTAATCTGTCTGGACCAGTATTGCGCCATATTCACCGTCTTCGGAGTAGAAGGCACCTATATAATCTTGCTGGTTTAAAGCTTTAGTTCTGAGCGCTTGGAGCTCAGTATCACTGGTAGGTAGCTGTCTGGGAATTAACCTGCCTGATAGCAACGTATCTCCTACACTTTCCTGGAAGCGGATATTTGCAAGTGATTGAATTCTTCGAATATGGGACAGCTCGTCCCAGGGAATTTCAGGATATTCGTCTCTATTAAGATCTTGCCAGTTAACTAGGTCATCGGTTAATTGTTGAACTGCCGTCAAAGATTCTCGAGAGAAAACGTTGCCGTCTTTCGGGGCATAAATAATAAACACTGAATCATCACCACCGAATTGTCGGCGAAACTCGTCGAGTGCTACTTGGGCAGGGTTTTCTTCCTCCAAGAAACTGTCAGTGGACATATCAAAAACGGTGAGGGTAAAAATTCCATAAAAAAGAAATAGCGATAAGGCGGAGAGACTAATTAGTACCTGTTTCTTATAATGCAGGATAAAGTTCGGCGTCTTTCCAAATAAATCTGTCAGTGTTAGGAGAGTTTTTTCCATAGTCAAATCTGTTAGTCCGTTTTCCGTTTTATTTACTTTGTTTGAGGAATAGGCTTTGTGTCTTATAGCAATGGGCTCTAGTCCGGGCAGCGATAAACACCGAAAGACTGCCTTCCTTCTTCTATCACCGATTCGGGAACAATGACGTTGCCGCCAAGGTCGCCAGCTTCATTACGAGCTAAACGGATCAGTTCATCTTGCAACCGCTCTCCGCCACGCTCAACAACTACCAAGCGACTTAGCGTTTGGGCTTGAGCGCTGCCAACACGCTGGCAATTGGCGGTCTCATTACCAGACGCTAATCTCACGGACTCTCCTTCACTAGTTACCTGCACCCAGCTATTACAGCTACTTAAAATAACTAGAAGCGAAGAAAAGAGAATTATGCGATTCATATTTGGCTCCGAGCGATTTAATAGATAAATGAAATCGGAAGTGATTCTACCAGTTTTATTAGCAGTTGCAGACATCTTCTGCTGAGTCGATTCATCCCTTAGATGAAGGGTTAGTATGGTACCATCCGGTGTTTTTCGAAACTTGTCTGAGATTACAAAATGGCAATTATAGAAGACTCTGAACTTATTGATCAGCTGAAGGATATTGTTGGTCCTAGCGGTTATCGCGAAGCCGAAGATATCGATATCAAAAACTACAAGGACATGATGGGGGCTCGTTCCATTAAACCACCCTTGTTGTTGCGACCGCAGAGCACCCAAGAAGTTTCTCAGATTTTAAGAGCGTGCAATGATGCCAAGCAACCCATCACTCCGCAGGGAGGAATGACCGGACTTGTTTCTGGCGCTGCTCCTCTAGGTGGTGAGATCGTACTGAGCTTTGAGCGTATGAAGCAGGTGGTAGAGGTGGACAAATTTACCTCAACCATGACGGTTCAGGCTGGAGTGGAATTGCAAACCATTCAGGAAACCGCTGAGGAAAATAATTTGTTGTTTCCGTTAGATCTCGGTGCCAGGGGTAGCTGCACTATCGGCGGCAATCTGGCAACCAATGCTGGCGGTAATCGAGTTATTCGATACGGTATGATTCGCGACATGGTCATTGGTGTAGAAGCAGTGCTTGCGGATGGCAGTGTAATCGAAGGTCTGCACAAGCTGCGTAAAAACAACACTGGTTATGATTTGAAGCAACTATTTATTGGCAGTGAAGGTACGTTGGGAGTTATTACCAAGGCTGTATTAAAGCTTGCTCCTAAACCTAATAGTCAAGCTGTCGCCTTATGCGGAGTAAAAAGTTTTGATGAGGTTGCGAATTTTCTTGTGCATGCTCAGTCGAGTTTAGGCTCTAACTTAAGCGCATTTGAAGTCTTGTGGAATAACACCTACGCATTAATTGATGAATATGTTCCCAGCGTTAACGTGCCACTTCCCGATTCCTATGGCTTTTATGTACTGATTGAAAGCATGGGATCGAATACCGAAAGGGATCTTGAGCTATTTCTGGATTGCCTTAATCAAGCTAATGAGCAGAGACTAATAGAGGAGGTCGTTGTTGCAGATTCCGATGCCAAGATTAAAAAAATCTGGGATGTTCGTGACGGTGCTGCAGAAGTAATTGGTGCCGGATATATGCACGCCTTCGATGTTTCACTCAATATTGATGCCATGGGTTACTTCGGGGAAGAAGTAGAAAAACGTATTCGGGAAAAATTTGAAGATACGACTATTGGGCTATTTGGGCATGTCGGTGACGGTAATGTACACATTATTGTCAACGTCGGGCCAGAAACTCGAAACGTGCATCTTGATATAGACGAAATTGTTTATGCTTTGATCAAGGAATTGAATGGTTCTATATCTGCAGAGCATGGAATTGGCATAATGAAGAAACAGTTTTTAAACTACAGCAAGAGCGATCCTGAAATTGGTTTAATGAAGACGCTTAAACAAACAATGGATCCCAACGGGATATTGTCCCCAGGAAGAATTTTTTAGGAGTGGTAAATGACCGATAATAATCTATCAGGCAAAAATGTTGTAATCATCGGTGGCACTGCTGGCATCGGGCTCGCTACTGCGATTGCTGCCAGTGAAATGGGTGCGAATGTCTGGGCGGCCGGGCGCGGTGAAACTAACATTGAAAACGCCAAAGCTTCGAGCAATGGTAAATTTGAAGTAAGACAGGCAGATACTCACAACGCCAATCAGTTACACGATATTTTTAAAGAGGCGGGCACTGTCGATCATCTGGTTTCAGCTGCAATCGGTGGGGAACGCACCCTAAAGCCTTTTGTCGAACAATCCGAAGAGCAATTTCAGGCGGCTTATGGCAAGTTGTGGGGCTATGCCAAAGTAGTACGGGAAGGACATTCCTATGTGCCCGAAGATGGCGCTATAACTTTGGTGAGCGGATCCCCTGCAAGAAAAATTTCACCGAGCACGTCAGCGTTAAGTTGTGTAGGGGGAGCCGTGGAAAACATGGTGCGCTGTCTTGCTGTAGAATTGGCACCAATACGAGTAAATGTAGTGTCACCTGGTACTATCTCAACGGCAATGTTCGATCATTTTGGTGATGATAAAGAAGAAAAACTGAAAGCTGCGACTCAAGGACATCTAATTAACCGAGCAGGAACCGCCGAAGAAGTTGCAGAAGGACTAATTTTTGTAATGAACAATCGCTTTGTAACTGGAACGACTGTCGAGATCGATGGTGGCCGAATTTTAAGCTAACTAGCCGCGCTCGCGGCGCTGATGAATCTCAGTATTGATATTTTTAATTATTAGATAAAATTATTTGGTACGCATTTAATGAATAACATGAACACTAAATCGGAAGTAACGGAATCTGTAGTAACTGACCCAGACATGAGTCTGATCGATGCGATTTATGGACGCAGGTCAGTTAGAGGATTTTTGGATAAGGAAATCCCAAAGGATGTACTTAATCGGGTTTTTGAAATCGCACAAAAATCACCATCAAATTGTAACGTGCAACCTTGGAAAGTATATGTTGCTTCTGGTGAATTAAAAGAGCGACTCAAGAAACAAATGGTAGAGAAGGTTGTTTCTGGTGTCGAAGCGAATCCGGATTATCCCTATAGAAGTACTTTTGAAAATGAGTATCGCAAGCGTCAGGTAGAGTGTGCTGTTGCGCTTTATTCGTCGATGGATATTGGCCGAGATGATAAAGAAGGACGTATGCGTGCCTCTTTAAGAAACTTCGAATTCTTTGATGCTCCCTATATTGCATTTATTGGAATGGATCCATCGTTTGGAACCACAGTTGCATTAGATGTAGGCATGTGGGCTCAATCCCTAATGCTGACCATGGTTAGTTTCGGAATTCATAGTTGTCCAATGGGCACTATGCGTAACTATCCTGATTTAGTTCGTGATGCGTTTGATATCCAGGATGACACACAAATCTTATTCGGGATAAGCTTCGGTTACGAAGACGCGGATGTATCTGCAAATAATACCCGCACTACTCGTGAAGAAATTCCAGCAAATATAACGTTTCGATCAAGCTAGAAACTTTATGGGCTTTAAACCTGTCGTATTGCTTTATGATTTAAACAATGTACTCGTGGATGAGTGTGCTCACCTTGTCGGGCAGACTGGTCTCTTTACTACTATCAACACTTACAACGAAGCCAATGCATTGGAAGCTATGCAAACATACAATCGCGGCTTCAGTTTGTTAACCAATCGTTTGTCCTGCGTGATAACCGGGTGGAACAGTTACAAGAAGCCCCGCGAACAATTTCTCTTCTCGATTCGCGGTGAAGAAAATCGTAGTCCTTTTCGAGGTCCGACCCCGATAATAATCATTACTGAAGACCACCGCACGGATCTAAAGCAAATTGCACTTGATCCTACTGATGGTAATGTCGCTGCATACCTCCACGTTGATAATTTCCACGACATCATCGTCGATACGTTGAACAAAGTTGTGTTCGGTAATCGCGCGCAAGAGATGAACTCTATAGCTTACGCACAATTGCAACAGGAAAATTACCCCGAATAACTCTCCATCACCTCACTGATGCTGGTTGACCCACCTAGGCTAGGGGCGTAGCATCGGTCTAAATCAAAATTTTTAAGTAAAAGACTTCAATTGGAGGTTGAGAATGAAGCGAATAACTACTTTAGTTATGGCCACAGTCATTGTCCTCGGTGGCAGCTTTGCGAGCGCTCAGGAAAACGAGGGGAAATTTGTGCGTTATTCCATGAATGATGGTGAGATCTACTGGGGAATGATTCATGGTGACACGGTCTGGCAATTAGCCGGCGCCCCATATGAAACTATGGAGCATACCGGACTAACTCACCCACAGGATTCCGTGAAACTGGAAGCACCAGTGGATCCCACACTGGTATTCATGACTGCATTTAATTTCCGCAGCCATATAACGGGTGAACCGGCAGAGTACCCAGGGCTGTTTGTCGTGCCTCCAAGTTCGATCGTTGGTCCGCAAGATCCAATCGTTCGTCCAGCCGAATCACAAAATCTTCATTACGAAGCAGAAATGGCGGTAGTAATCGGTAAGACCGCAGAAAATGTTTCAGTAGAAGATGCTCATGAATATATTTTCGGAGTAACTGCTGGCAATGACGTCAGTGAACGAGCATGGCAGGGTGGCGACATTCAGTGGGTTCGGGCAAAAGGATCTCGGGGATTCAACGCAGTAGGACCTTATTTAGTAAAGGATGCAGATCATAAGAATCTTCAGATCACTGGTCGTCACAATGGGGAAGTCGTACAGACTCAAAACAGCTCTGATTTAATTTTCAATATGGAACAAATGGTGAGTTATATTTCTCAGTACTTTACGCTTCAGCCAGGTGACATGATCTGGTCAGGAACAATGGGTAGTACTCGAGCCATGGTTCCTGGTGATGTTTATGAAGTTGAAATTGAAAATGTTGGAGTGCTTCGTAACGAAGTTGTTCAGGGCAATTAACCAGATAAAGGTTTGAGCCTTTCTATTATTAGTTAATTGAATGCGCAAAGAAAGTAAAACCCGGCCTCTGCAAAGTGGTCGGGTTTTTTGTTGCAAGTAACTAAGTTTTATTCGGCTTATTACGACATGCAGTATACACATAGCTTATTGCCATCTAGATCTCGAAAGTACCCAGCGTAAAAACCGCTGTCTCCCCGCGGGCCGGGGCCGCCTTCATCATTCGCACCGAGCTCCATTGCTTTGGCATAGATTGATTCCACTTTAGTAGTGGAATCAACGACTAGAGCTACCATTCCTCCATTTCCGACAGTGGCGGCATTGCCATCGAATGGTTTAGTGATAGATAACCCAGGTAGTTTCGGATTGGTGGCCCAGGCGATAAAGGATTCCATTTCCATAAAACGACTCGCACCCAACTCTGCCAATAGGGCATCGTAAAACGCCGCCGATTTTTCTATATCGTTGCTTCCGAGTGTTATGTATCCAATCATATTATTCTCCTCCAGGTTCTAGATGTTTGTTTGATTCAGCTTTTCAATTGTTTGTAACGAAAACAATTATGTGTATGGTCATTGACTAAGCCAGCAGCTTGCATATACGCATAGCAAATAGTGCTGCCGACAAATTTGAAGCCACGCTTTTTGAGGTCCTTTGACATGGCATCACTTTCCGATGTCGTGGCCGGTACTTGTTTTTCAGTTTTGTATTTGCCATTAATTGTCTCTCCATTGACAAATGACCAGATATATTTTTCAAAACTTCCAAATTCTTTTTGAATAGCAAGAAAGGCTTTCGCGTTAGTACGGATGGAGTAAAGTTTTAATCGATTACGAATTAAACCAGGATCCTGCAATAGATTTTCAATTGTGCCATCAGTTAGTCGCGCGACTTTGTTAACGTCGAAATTCTTAAAGCATTTCCTATAATGATTGCGCTTCTTGAGTACCGTAATCCAGCTTAATCCAGCCTGCTGGCCTTCAAGACATAGAAATTCAAACAGTAATTGATCGTCTCGAATCGGAACTCCCCACTCGTCATCGTGATAGGCAATATAATCAGGGTCATTCCCTGCCCACCAACAACGTTCTGGCATTAGATTCTTCGCTCCTGTATCAGTTGATTTTCTTGCTTTAATCTTTGATCGTCAGGGCGCTCATGCTAGCAATGGAATACTGCAAAGTCGTTACTTATTGGCCTCGGGGCAAAAGCGGCTGGAAGTATTCTTGCCCGGGTAGTGGCAGAGAGTTTCTTTCGGCAGCGAATTGAGTGAGAATCTATCCAGAACTTAATAATAAGGAGGGTAGAGTAGTGATTACTCTAAATCGTGCAAGACTATTAGTCATGTTTCTTTTATTGGGTGTGCCGGCATTAGTTGGTGCGCAAGATAAAAGCTTTATCAATCCAAGTCATGCTTCCGGTGATGGCCCGCCGTTTAGTGGCGCAGTCATGGTGGGAGACACTTTATATTTAGCAGGTATGTTGGGCTTAGATAATGGTCAGGTTCCTAATACACCTGAGGAAGAAGCTCGTCTTATCATGGAGCAATTCAAAGCCACATTAGAAGAGGCTGGTATGACCATGGATGATCTGGTCAGCGTTACTATCTATTGTTCTGATGTTTCTCACTATGCGGCGTTTAACAGTGTCTATCGCACCTATTTCACAGGTAATTATCCAGCTCGCGCCTTCATTGGGTCAGGTAACTTGCTATTCGATGCCCGTTTCGAAATGCAGGGTATTGCCTCTAAATAATCTCTAGTTTGCGACCTAAAAAGGAATTTTTGGTCGCAGATTACTATCTCACTTTCTACAGTAACAAACTATTACAACTCAGCCCTTCAGCTCCCCGCGAAGTGGTTGATATTGGTCTATGTTTCAACTACTGTACGCGACTTTTGTTGGCATCAAACCGGGCCAGAATAATTTCTAGATTCAGATAAATATGCTGCGCATTTCAATTCAACTATCCAAACAGTTCTTTATATTCATCGTGGGACTTGCATTAATTCCTCTTTCCACCGCGCAAGAACTGTTCACTCAAGAAGTTACGCCCACTACCATGGCTTATGAGCTCAGAAGTGTGCCAGCTATAGATGGAGAAGTACTTGGTGATGATGCTTGGTCGGAAGTAACTCCCACCGGCGGTTTTTCACAGGTCCGCCCCGATGAAGGTCAGCCGTCTACTCAAAAAACTGAAGTTTTTTTGGGCTACACAGAGGAATCTCTTTATATTGGTGTTGTGGCTTATGATACCAATCCGGAAGGAATTACCTTTACCGATGCTCGCCGGGATTCGTCTTTAGAAGACACTGATAGTTTTCAGGTAATTATCGACGGTCTATTGGATCGGCAGAGTGGTTTTATTTTTGGTACCACTCCAGCAGGATTGGAATATGATGCTCAGGTCGTAAATGAAGGTGCATCTTCAGGATTTCGAGGATCCAGCGGTGGTATTAATGTTAACTGGGATACTAGTTGGGAAGTTAGCGCAGCAATTTCTGACATTGGTTGGAGTGCAGAAATGGAGATTCCATTTTCTGCTTTGCGTTATAGCAATGAAGACATTCAAACCTGGGGAATAAACTTTCAGCGAAACATTCGCCGTAATAACGAAGTTACTTATTGGGCACCACTTGATCGTCAATATAATTTGAATCGTGTTTCAGAAGCAGGTTATGTAGAAGGGATACGCGCGCCGAGCCAACAGTTCCTGCAGTTCACTCCTTATGCATTAGGCTCCTCATCCCGAGGCGGCACTCTTATATCTGGAACTGAAAATAACGAAGAGTATGGCTTTGATGTTAAATACTCCGTAACACCTTCTTTAACTCTCGATGTCACTTACAATACTGATTTCGCGCAAGTAGAAGCTGATGATCTGCAAGTTAACTTGGACAGATTTAGTTTGTTCTTTCCCGAGAAACGACCTTTCTTTCTGGAAAACTCCGGTCAATTTGCTGTTGGTAATCCGCGCGAAGTAGAACTCTTTTTCAGTCGGCGCATTGGTGTCGGTGCTGGAGGCGCGCAATTGCCAATCGACGGTGGATTAAGGCTAACTGGTAAAGTCGGAGAGAATACTAACGTTGGATTAATCGGCATGCGTACCGAAGGGATTACCGGAATTGCTTCAGAAAATGACTTTACTGTCGCGCGCGTAAGTCAGGATCTGCCCAATCGTTCCTCAATCGGTTTTATGTATGTGGAGCGGGATGGCGATGGTTCAGTTCTGAATAACAAAGGAGACGACTACAACCGCACATTTGCAGTTGATGGTCGTTGGGGTATAGGGGATGAAACCCTGATTACTGGCTGGGCTGCGGCAACCGATACGCCAGGTTTATCCGGTCGTGATGGGGCTGGTGGCATCGATGCAAACTACGTTTCACCAGAATGGAACATAAGTGCTGGCTATTCTCAGGTTGGCGAAAACTTTAATCCAGAAGTAGGTTTCTTGCAGCGTCGCGGATTCCGAAAGTATAGCGCGGGAATAAGGCGTACTATACGTCCAAATAATTTATGGGGTCTGCATGAACTTCGACCTCATATTAATTATCGAGGTTATTGGGGATTCGATGGTTTTCAGGAAACTGGCTATTTACATGTAGATAACCATTGGGAATTTGATACTGGTATGGAAATTCATACGGGTATGAACTTTACCCAGGAAGGTGTAAGAGAGCCTTTCGAAATTGTAAATGGTGTTACAGTGCCGGTTGGTGATTATGAACATGAAGAAGGCCAGTTTGTATTCTGGACTAACCAGGGTGCACCTCTCAGCATTAATATTCGCAGCAATATTGGCGGATTCTTCGGAGGGGATCGCGTCAATGTGGAACCAACTCTCCGTTATCGTGCCGGAGAGAAATTCAGTACCGAATTATCCTGGAGTCATAGTGACATAGATTTGCCGGTTCCTGGTGGTGACTTCGAAGTAGACCTGGCGCGTTTGCGTCTGTCATATTCATTTACACCAAGAATGTCCATCCAAACTTTAGTCCAATATAACAAGCGAGATGACGTAGTTGCTACCAACTTGAGATTTGCCTGGTTGCAATCTGCAAATGCCGGATTGTATTTGGTTTACAACGAAGTGGATGAAAGTGGGTTGGGCGCACCGCGGCGCGATGCTCAACAGTTCATTATTAAGTACAGCCGAATCCTAGACTTATTTAACTAAGTTTTGTCTAGTTTTTTCCTCAAAACCTTGTCGAACAGTCGGCATAGGCGCCGCAGAAAAGTCCCCAACCGAAACTGATTTTGAGTGTTAGACTCCAGATTAGCTTTGAAGGTTAATAATTGCTACTTAGCTCTATCTTTGCGACACATTGAAGTCTTAAAGACTTCAGTGACTGATTTCTTCTAAGTCGCTATAATCGGCGGTTCGCGAGTACTTGCACATGCGCCCGTAGCTCAGCTGGATAGAGTAACTGGCTTCGAACCAGTTGGTCGGGAGTTCGAATCTCTCCGGGCGTGCCATCTTCTAAAGCTAACCACTTGAAAGACTTCGAAAACTTCA
>JBJLER010000018.1:0-37559 GCA_045565735.1 Pseudohongiellaceae bacterium | reverse complement strand
ATCAAATCCATGTTGCAGAAGTGGGACAAAAATAACCCTGGTCGAGTTGAGTCAATCTTTCGAAGTATTGCGAATGTCTCTCTTTCGCAATTGGCAGATACTGATCTGTATCCATTTAAAGAGCTTAGAAAGAATTTGGATTCAGATTTGCTACTAGATGTTGTTGAAATTGTCTAATTAGTTTGCAACTTTGACATTTAGCCTCTTTATTTACATGCTTTTCACCTCCCCAGGTAAAATTCTGATAATTAATAGCTTTCGAATTAGATGAATTCGGAATGGCGTGAAATTGAGCCAGCTCTGAGCGCAGTTCGGAAACACTGATGGCCGCGAACTCAGTAAGTGGACTACAAATTGACAGAAGCAGTGCGATTGCGCTGTAGTAAAAAGACTTAAGCCTATTAATTGACAAGGTACTAATCAGTTTATGAACCGTTAACACCTTATTTTAATAATAGAACACTCGGCCCAGCAGTTTAATAACCTATGTTTTTAGTAAATTTGGCTGCATGATGAATCCTAATAAGAATAGCTAGCTATAGGTAGGCAATTAGTGGAAATTCCATATACAGAGCTTTCTGGAGATGCCCTAAGAGGCGTTATCGAGGAATTTGTTTCTCGGGAAGGGACGGAATATGGACAGCGAGAATATTCTTTGGAAGACAAGATTAAGCGAGTAGAAACCCAGTTGGAATCCGGCGAAGTTAAGTTATTTTTTGATGAGCAGAGTCAGAGTTGTAATCTGGTGCGGGTTACGTAGAGCAGATAGACCATAACGATTTTTTCGACAGTTTCTTGCTCTTTGGTGAACAGAAGTCATTTTTCAATCCCGTCTTTTGCTTGCAATAAGGGTAGCTCATCAACTTTTTGGGTCGTTAAGTCTTTTTCAGCTACTTCCTGACTTATTATGGCAAAGCCTCGATAACCCTTTTGCGTGTGAAAGAATCCAATAGTAAAGGAAACTGGTTATTGGGTTTATATAGACTATGTTTGTGTAATAATTTCTCCGTAAATTGTAATGTTTTGCGGTCGAAAACTTTTGCTCCAATGCAAGCGGAACCCTGCTGTGTTTCGCAATTGATCATTATTAGCACTGATTGCTCTGTAAAACCTAAGAATCAGAAATCGACACTGTTCGATTAGCCGGTTAATAGGTAGTATCTTCCTGCGTTGTCGGGGGGCGCAACTACCCGAAAGTTATATGGCATTATGTCAAAAGAGCCAAATGAACTAAATGAAATTGGCGAGATGGTTGAAGCTGCATTAGAGCTGGATGCCAGGGGTCTCTATTGTCCCGAGCCGGTGATGTTATTACATAACAAAATCAGGGATATCGAAGCTGGTCAGATTTTAAAGCTTGTGGCGACAGATCCTTCTACTACCCGGGATGTTCCGAAATTTTGCTTATATCTGGGTCATGAATTACTCGTTCAGGAACAGCAAGGCCAACTCTATCAATACCTTATAAAAAAGAAGCAAGACTAGTTCTGTGCCTAATAATCAGCCGCAAGTCTATCTGGTCGACGCTTCTATCTATATTTTTCAGGCCCATTTTTCACCATTCGTTGAAAGTTTCGATGAAAAAGGCGGAGAATTAAGCGCTTTGTTTGGTTTTACACAGTTTCTATTACAATTTCTGCGACGCACCAAGCCGACATACCTAGCTGTAGCCCATGATGAAAGTCTGTTTTGTGGGTTTCGGCATGAATTAAGCCCGGACTACAAATCCAATCGCGAACTTCCTGATGAAAATCTGGAGATGCAGTTAAATGGTTGTGCTGAGATTTGTTCGATTCTTGGGCTTCCATCTTATGCGAGTAAAGTTTATGAGGCTGACGACATAATTGGTACGCTGGCCAATTCTGTGAGGCAGGATAATTCTTCGACTCAGGTTATCATCATTTCGAAAGATAAAGACCTAGTTCAACTTATAGAGTCAGAGCAGGATTGTTTGTGGGATTACAGTGGTAATCGTCGCCGCTACTTAAGTGATATCGTAGAAGAGTTCGGTGTAACACCGCAGCAGTTTCCAGATTATCTAGGATTGATAGGCGACTCAGTGGACTGTATCTCTGGAGTTCCTGGTGTTGGCCCGGTAAAAGCGAAAGCGCTTCTACAACAGTTTCCGGACATCGATGCTATTTACGCAAACTTAGATTCTGTTTCTAGCCTTGAGGTACGAGGAGCTAAAGGCCTAGCGAAGACTTTGGAAGAAAATCGACCATTAGCGAACCTCAGTAAACAATTAGCGACAATAGTTTGTGAGATCCATGACAAAAATGAAGCTTTTGGTTCAGCTTCATTCAAAAATCTTCAGTTAGGTAATCCTGATGAAGTAAAGTTTTCAGAATTTCTAACTCATTACAAGTTTCGTGATTCTGATAGAAATCGATTAACTAGCTTGTTTAACAATCGCAACAGTGAGTAATCCTTCCGATCTAAAAATAGTTGCCGATGCAGATTTGTATCGCGTATCAGAAATATTCGCCGATCTTGGTGAATTACAATTAGTGCCTGGCAGGGAAATCAGTTCAGCTCATGTCCAGAACGCGGATGCACTTCTAGTTCGTTCTATTACTAAAGTAAATCAGGAATTGTTAAAAGGTAGTTCTATAAAGTTTGTAGGATCTGCAACTAGTGGTATCGATCATATCGACTTGGAATTGCTAGATATCCAGGGCATTCATTTCAAAGATGCTAAAGGCTGCAATGCTAACGCAGTGGTAGATTATTGTTTTGTTGTGCTGAGCAAGCTGAACTACATAAAAGAGGAAAGGCTGCGTTCCCTAAAAGTCGGCATTCTCGGGTACGGAGCAATTGGAAGCCTGTTTGCCCAGAAACTAAATGCATTGGGCGCAACTGTTCTAATTAATGACCCACCACTTGAGCAGATGCAGAATTTAAAAGGAGCGAGTCATCCAGAGTTTAGCTCATTGGAAGAGATTGCAAACTGTGACGTGATTTCAATCCATACGCCGTTAATAAATTCAGGGGATTTTCCTACTCGTGATTTAATCGATGAGGATTTTCTGCAACAGCTATCGGAAAATAGTTTGCTAATAAATAGCTGCAGGGGCGGCGTAGTGAACGAAAATGCAGTTCTAGATGTCTTAGAAAAGCGCAACGACATATTGTTTGTATTTGATGTGTGGACAAATGAACCTAACGTATTAACGGAATTAGTTTCTAAAGTTCGCTTCGCAACACCTCATATTGCTGGCTATTCCACGGAATCTAAATTGGCCGCAGTGTCGAGTTTGCGCGATGGATTTGTCAACTATTTTCAATTAGATTCAGGCTCTAATGTTAGTAAGGCGAATTCAAGAAATGGCGAAGACGAACAGCATCAAATAAAGAATATCGAGCAAGGATTAGAAACTAGTTTCGATATAGAAAAACTTAGTTTTAAATTTAAACATGCGGTTACTGAAGAAAATGCAATCGCTTATTTCGATCAGGCGCGTAAAGACCTGCTTGCGCGTCGAGAAATTAGGAGCCTGCCTTTTCAGTTAATCAATAAAAACGCTTTTGAACAAAAAGTAATAAGAGTGTTAAGTGCCTGACTTAGCTGCATAGCCGGGCTAGCGGTATTGTTCCAGCACGTTGGCAATTTGATGAATAGCTTTCTGCAATTCGTCTTCGCGAGGCAAAAATACAATACGAAAATGATTATTGTCTTGTATGTTAAAGGCACTACCTTGTACGAGAAGAATTTTTTCTTGTTCGAGAATATCCAGGATTAAGCTCACATCATTTTTAATTTTATAGACAGCCGGATCGAGCCTTGGAAATAAATAGATTGCTCCCATTGGTTTAACGCAGCTTACGCCCGGTATTTGTTTTAATAATTCCCAAGTCGCATCACGTTGCTGTTTTAGGCGCCCACCAGGTAATATGAGTTCATTAATACTCTGATAACCACCGAGTGCAGTTTGTATCGCATATTGAGCTGGTACGTTGGCGCAAAGGCGCATGTTGGTAAGAATTTCCAATCCCTCGATATAACTTTTTGCTAAATGCTTTGGTCCGCTCAGCACCATCCAGCCAGAGCGAAAACCAGCAAGGCGATAAGATTTAGACAATCCATTGAAACTTACTGTGAAGATGTCTTCGCTCAGAGAGGCAATGGGAATAAACTCTGCATCGTCATAAATAATTTTGCTGTAGATCTCATCGGCAAAAATTATCAGCTTGTTGCGGCGCGCAAGATCGATTAACTCCAATAATATTTCTTGGCTGTATACCGAACCCGTTGGATTATTTGGGTTAATGATGACGATGGCGCGAGTGCGCGAATTAATCTTTGATTGAATGTCCGAGATTGAAGGATACCATTCTGCTTCTTCGTCACAGACATAATAAACAGGATTACCGCCACTAAGACTTACAGAAGCTGTCCACAATGGGTAATCTGGGGAAGGTATCAAAACTTCATCCCTATCATTGATTAGGGCTTGCATGGAAATGGTAATTAGCTCGCTGACACCGTTTCCTAGATAAATATCATCTATTTCTACATGAGGAACATTTAATCTCTGACACTCCTGCATGATGGCCTTGCGAGCAGAATAAAGACCTTTTGAATCGCTATAACCTTGAGCGGCAGAAAGGTTGCTAATTACATCGTAGAAAATTTCATCAGGCGCGTTAAAGCCGAAAGAGGCCGGATTACCAATATTCAATTTGAGAATTTGGTGTCCTTCTTCTTCCAAATGTTTCGCTTCTTCGAGCACAGGGCCGCGAATGTCGTAACAGACATTGCTAAGCTTGTCCGAGAGCTCGATGCTATCCATTGAGGTTTCTACTATTGATTCAATTTGTTCCATTTCAGTGTAGTCGGCCAATTAGGCTACGATGTAATCTAATTTGATTTTCGACAAAACATTACCGTGCTATGATTATGAAAAAACATGCTTATTATACAGCAAGTTACATTCGATACCTAGAATTCATGTTTAAGTAAATAGGAATCTCAAAAATGGTGAATGAAGAGATTTCAGGAAAGATAGTGAAATCAGAAGAAGACTGGCAGCAGGAGTTGGATCCAGAGAGTTATCGCGTGCTGAGAGAAAAGGGTACGGAAAGGGCATTTACCGGGAAATATAACGATTTTAAAGAACAGGGTATGTTTACTTGCGGTGCATGTGGTCAATCACTCTTCACTTCTAAAACAAAATACGATTCAGGTTCAGGCTGGCCTAGTTTCTATCAGCCAGCTGACTCTAATAGTGTTACTGAGATTCTAGATCATTCTCATGGTATGGTGAGGACTGAAATTGTTTGTAGTAAATGCAATTCCCATCTTGGCCATGTCTTTCCAGATGGTCCGTCAGAGACTGGGTTGCGCTACTGCATAAACTCAGTTTCATTAGGCTTTAAAAAAGAATAATAAGGAAAGCACGAGCTAGAAAATAGCTACGGGACAAGCCCCCACCCCACCTAGTGAGCATGGTCGATCTCTCTCACGTAGAAGGTGGTCCAGCAAGATAAGTGCGGAGTCGGAGCGGCGAGCTATGGTGAGTTTAACAAAGAGCCAGTATTAAGGGGGGTAGTGCATACCCACAAAAATTGCGGGGGATTAAATCCTACAAATACCAGGCCCACCAGCCATAATGTAAGTAAGCGCGGAAGAATTATCAGCTCTGCTGGAGCTTTTCTTTAAGCTGCTTCATGAATCTATTAAGATTGCTTTCAGCTTCGGATCTGTAGCGAAAGGGTCCTACATCGTCGCCTTCACGAGTTTTAAAATACCAAAGATTTTGTTGGCTAAATACACGATCGCTTCGGGAATGTGTGCCAGAGTTGGCTTGATCTTGTTGACGAGATTCAGACATCGTGTATTAGTTTTGTTTTCACTCATTTGAGCGTCGATATCGTTGGTCTCCGCTAGCTTAAGGCTACTGCTAATTTATTATCAGCCCCAACTTATTGTCGGTATGTAACCTTAAGCTAACGAGTAGCTTCAATTTAAACGCGCTTAGTTCCATTTAGAAGAGCGCAAAATGCATGCCACCCGTTTTTTTACTTGGGAAGTGGTCAATTTTTAATCATCCCTACTTTCTTCTTATAATCAATAAGATATGGCTACTTTTGAAAATTCGCAGCACATTGCTTTTTGTAAGTGAAACAACCAGATAGCAAATCTTCTTAAGAATTGAAAAATTTTCTGCGGAATTTTAATCTTTTAAAAAATGAAAAATTAGTTGAAATTGGTCATTTCTTGAGCAACTTTAAGTGATGCCTGATCATTGATGTTTAAGAATTCTAACTTCGATTCTCGTTTAACGGTTATTAATCTATTTCTCAATCGACCCATTATCAATTTAGGCCCATACAATCCTTCGTCTATTGCTCTTTTGAGTTTGTCTCGGCAGGACAAAGACCAGATAGAAAAGAGAGGTTGTACCTGGCCATCACATTGACACCAAACAACATCACACTCTTCCTTGCTATATGCCCGCCACAATCTATTAATTAGGCCCTCAGGGAAAAAAGGAACATCTGCTGGAATGCATAGAAGAGCTTCAGGCCTTTCTGTGAAATCATTGCTTTCAACCCATTCCATTGCGCTATAAATGCCAATTAACGGCCCTTGATAACGATCTCTGGTATCAGGAATCAGCGGTAAATTTAGATGGATGTACTTTTCTGGATTGTGATTAATGCTTAAAACAACTTGTGCCACTTCAGCTTGGATATTTTGCAAACAGCGTTCTATTAATGAAGTGCCACTCAACTTAATTAATGGTTTGTCTGGATTCTCTATACGTGACCCTTTGCCACCTGCCAGAATCACTGCAAATAACCTTTCTTGTTGCATTTAAGTTAGCTTCAAAATTATGAATCTAGAATGAGACGGAAGTTTAGGTGAGACAGGCCGAAAAGCCTAATCGTTTTATGTTGTTAATACCGCATGGAGGACAAGCATATTCTAGAATTGGGTGGAGTCGCAGAACGATTGCAGTAGGTCTATCTATGTGGGAAAATCGCGCACTTCTCGGGTCGCCCTACTCTTAGCTAACTCATTGAATTGGCTGATAATAAGAGCCTAAGGTTTAGAAAATAACCCAAATGCTTCGAGTCGTGCTGTCTTTACTATTCACTCAGTAAAAGATTTAAATAAATCATGAATTTGATTCATGGATTAAAGAGGTAATACATGCAGGTTTCTGTTGAAACTACTGAAGGTCTAGAACGAAAAATGACCATTGCTGTTCCCAGTGAACAGGTGGATTCTGTGGTTAATGAACGCCTACAGGAAGCGACTAAAACGATTCAATTAAAAGGATTTAGAAAAGGCAGAGTGCCATTCAAAGTCGTGAAAAGTAAGTTTGGTAAAGGTGTTCGTGCAGAAGTTGTAAATGAATTAATGAGCAGCAAATACTACGACGCTATTAATCAGGAAAGTTTAAAACCTGCCGGTCAGCCGAAAATCGAACCGACCAATATCGAAGAAGGCAAAGATTTAGAGTTCGTTGCTACTTTTGAAGTCTATCCAGACATTGCGCTGCCAGATTTCGGCAAATTAGAGATTGAAAGACTCAGTGCAGAGGTAACCGACAAGGACATTGATGAAATGATCGAAACCTTGCGGGAGCAGCGGCAAACTTGGGAAACCGCAGAGAGAGAAGCTGCCAATGAAGACATGGTGAATATTGATTTCCTTGGTAAGAAAAACGGCGAAGAATTTGAAGGTGGTGCTGCAAAAGGGACTAATTTAGTACTTGGATCTGAAAAAATGATTCCTGGGTTTGAAGACGGCATTATAGGCAAGTCTGCAGGTGATAAATTCACAATCTCATTAGATTTTCCAGAGGATTACCACAATAAAGATTTGTCTGGTCAGGCTGTAGACTTTGACATCACTCTTAACACTGTTAGCGCCAAGGTTTTACCTGAAGTAGATGAAGAGTTTTATAAGAGCTTCGGGGTAGAGGGCGGAGACGTTAATGCGTTTCGCGAAGAAGTTTCCAACAACATGGAGCGCGAGATGAAAACCGCCAGCCGCAAGAAGATTAAGAACAAGGTCATGGATGCGCTTCTTGAAGAAGTCGATGTAAATGTGCCGGAAGCTTTGGTAGGTAACGAAATCGAGCAACTGAAAGCGCAAGCAATGCAGCAAATTGGCGGTGGCCAAGGTGCAGATCCATCGATGCTTCCCGATGATCTCTTTATTGAGCAGGCAAAACGTCGCGTGGTATTGGGCTTAGTTCTGGGCGAAGTTATTAAGGAACAGAATGTTCAGGCGGATCCCACCATAGTGAGAGAGCAAGTTGAAGAACTTGCTTCCACATATGAGTCACCAGAGGAAGTAATTAACTGGTACTACGGTAATAAAGAGCAACTGGCCTCAATCGAATCTTCTGTCATTGAAGATCAGGTTTTTGACATCATAATTGAAGAAGCTGCAGTTAGTGATAAGCGAGTCAGCTACCAGGACGTGATCAAAGCAGAAACGCCAGACGCCACGGTGCAAGCTGCCGAGAGTGTAAGCTAGGAATTACCAGATTTTCACTACGACAGCCGGATTCCGATGCGAAGCGGCCTACACGTGAAGAGTGTGACCATGAGCCAGTCATAACGCTTATTTATAAAGGAATACCTATTTATGCCAAAATCCCAAACGTCAAACGCTGCATTAGTGCCAATAGTAGTCGAGCAAACTGCGCGTGGTGAGCGATCCTATGATATTTATTCGCGGTTATTGAAAGATAGGGTCATATTCATGACCGGTGTGGTTGAAGATCATATGGCCAACCTGATTGTTGCTCAGCTGTTGTTTCTTGAGTCAGAAAACCCCGATAAAGACATCCATTTATACATAAACTCACCCGGCGGTTCAGTGACGGCTGGATTGTCTATCTACGACACTATGCAGTTTATTCAGTCGGATGTGAGCACTATGTGTATAGGTCAGGCGGCAAGTATGGGAGCCATGCTTCTGGCAGGCGGAGCAAAAGGTAAAAGACTAGCTCTGCCGCATTCCCGCGTGATGATTCATCAGCCTAGTGGTGGAGCCCAAGGCCAAGCTTCAGATATAGAGATACAAGCTAATGAAATCATAAATTTACGTAAACAGCTTAATATTCTACTTTCAGCGCATACCGGCCAGAGCGAAGAAACAATAGCTAGAGACACAGAGCGAGACCACTTTATGGGGGCCGAGGAAGCCCTAGAATATGGCCTGGTGGATAAAGTAATTGAGCGAAGAGTAGATAATAAGGTGAGCGGGGAGTCGGAAACCTTCTAATTGCGCAGGTTTCCCTTGCATTTGCAAATCAATACCTTCATTTTAAATGGCTGCAACATTAGTATTTCTGCGGCCTAGGGCTGAATTGACTGGTTCAGAATTATTCAAGTGAAATGATTTTTGGAAGATATTAAGACTGTTGGACGAGTGGCTTAGAAAAAACATTTGGATAAACAGATAGTTAGACAACGAAATGTCAGACGATCGGTATAACAAGAGCGACGAGAACGGCAAACTGCTGTATTGCTCGTTTTGTGGGAAAAGCCAGCATGAGGTGCGTAAGCTAATCGCTGGTCCGTCCGTATTTGTCTGTGATGAGTGCGTTGATTTGTGTAACGACATCATCCGGGAAGAGATTCAGGAAAAGGATTCTGAATCCACTACTCGCAAGTTACCCATTCCAGAAGAGATTAAGAACACCCTTGATGAATATGTAATTGGCCAAGAGAGCGCCAAAAAAGTCCTATCGGTCGCGGTTTATAATCACTATAAACGCCTGAATTATGACAAAGCAGCTAATGGCGATGTTGAGCTTAGTAAGAGTAATATATTAATGATCGGTCCAACTGGTACCGGTAAAACATTGTTAGCAGAAACTCTCGCAAGATTATTAGACGTCCCATTCACTATTGCCGATGCCACAACATTAACTGAGGCAGGATATGTGGGTGAGGATGTTGAGAATATCATTCAAAAGCTCCTGCAGAAGTGCGATTACGATGTGGAAAAGGCACAAATCGGTATCGTCTACATCGATGAGATCGACAAGATCTCGCGTAAGTCTGATAACCCTTCAATTACTAGAGACGTCTCCGGTGAAGGTGTGCAACAGGCTCTGTTGAAGTTAATCGAAGGTACTATCGCCTCGGTTCCTCCCCAGGGCGGTCGTAAGCACCCGCAGCAGGAATTCTTGCAAGTAGATACTTCGAATATCTTGTTTATATGCGGAGGTGCTTTTGCCGGATTGGACAAAATTATTAGAGATCGATCGGATAGGAGTGGTATAGGTTTCTCTGCCGAAGTCAGATCTCAGGACAACGATCAAAAAGTTGGTGAAACTTTACGTGAAGTTGAACCAGAAGATTTGGTTAAGTATGGGCTCATTCCGGAGTTCGTTGGCCGACTACCAATGATTGCAACTTTGGATGAGCTTGATCTCGAGGCCTTGGTTAGAATCATTCGTGAACCTAAGAATTCACTAACCAAGCAATATTCCAAACTCTTCGAGATGGAAGAGGTCGAAATTCAATTCCGCGACGATGCTTTGCTCGCAATTGCTAAGAAAGCACAGGAGCGCAAAACCGGAGCTCGTGGTCTAAGATCAATTATGGAGGCGGTGCTTCTGGAATCGATGTATAAAATTCCTTCGTTGGAGAATGTCAGCAAAGTCATCATTGATGCCGCTGTCATCGAAGGCGAATCCGAACCGTTGCTTATGTATGAGAATGTTGAACAGCCGAGCAAATCCGCTGTAGATGAATAGTCTGAAATATTTACCCGAGGCCTTGATTTTTGTTGTCTCGGCACCATTTATAAATACCGGTTACTTGTAAGTAAGAGTGTATTTGGCATGTCTGCGGACGTAGTAAGCAACACAACTTTACCCCTTCTCCCATTGCGCGACGTAGTGGTTTATCCCCAAATCGTTCAGCCCCTTTTCGTTGGGCGACCAAAATCAATCAAAGCGCTGGAAATTGCAATGGCTAGCGATAAGCAGGTGCTGTTGGTTGCGCAGAAGAATGCATCGGAAGATGAACCAGGCGTAGATGATCTGTTTTCCATCGGCACGGTGGCTACGATTCTGCAACTAATTCGATTACCGGATGGAACTGTAAAAGTTCTGGTCGAAGGTCTCGAGCGTGCCAAGATCAAAAACGTGGTGTTTGAATCGGATCACTTTAAAGCTGAAACCGATCTACTAGCATCGGAAGACATTCCGGAAAAAGAATCATCACTTCTGATCAGATCATTGTTATCTCAGTTTGATCAGTATGTGCAACTTAGTAAGAAAATACCCCCTGAAGTCATGACTTCAATCTCGAGTATTGATGAGCCAGGTCGTCTGGTGGACACCATTGCATCTCACATGTCCTTACAGCTGCAGGAAAAACAGAATTTGTTGGAGCTCTCGTCATTGGGTGCTCGTATCGAACACTTGATGGCGCTTATCGAATCAGAAATCGACCTGTTTACGGTTGAGAAGCGAATTCGCGGTCGTGTAAAAAAGCAAATGGAGAAGAGTCAGCGTGAGTATTATCTGAATGAACAGATGAAAGCCATTCAGAAGGAGATGGGCGAACTTGAAGATGTTCCAAATGAAGCTGAGGCATTGAAGCAGCGCATCGACGACGCCGGTATGCCGAAGGATGCTAAGGAAAAAGCACTTTCAGAGTTGAACAAATTAAAACTAATGTCTCCAATGTCATCAGAAGCCTCAGTGGTTCGTACCTACCTGGATTGGATGATCGATATTCCTTGGAAGAAACGCTCCAAGGTACGGATGGATTTAACAAAGGCAGAAGACATCCTCGAGAACGATCATTATGGGTTAAAAGAAGTTAAAGAGCGGATCCTTGAATATCTCGCAGTTCAGAAGCGAGTTAAAAAGCTCAAGGGGCCAATTCTCTGTCTAGTAGGACCACCAGGAGTTGGTAAGACGTCATTGGGTGAATCTATTGCCCGCGCCACCAATCGCAAGTTTGTTCGAATGGCGCTGGGTGGTGTCCGTGACGAGGCCGAGATTCGTGGTCATCGCCGCACCTATATTGGTTCGTTGCCGGGTAAACTTTTGCAAAAACTGTCCAAAGTAGGGGTGCGAAACCCATTATTTTTGCTGGATGAAATCGACAAAATGGGCATGGATCACCGTGGCGATCCAGCTTCGGCGCTTTTGGAAGTATTGGATCCGGAGCAAAACCACAGTTTCAACGATCATTATCTAGAGGTGGACTATGACTTATCTGATGTCATGTTTGTTTGCACTTCTAATAGCATGAATATTCCGGAACCACTGTTAGACAGGATGGAAGTGATTAGAATTCCTGGCTATACCGAGGAAGAAAAAGTAAACATCGCCGAGCGATATCTCGTTCCTAAGCAAATGCAGAATAACGGTTTGAAGAAAGAAGAGCTGGAGATCGACCAGGGTCCAATTCGAGATTTAATTCGCTACTACACTCGAGAAGCAGGAGTTCGAGGACTAGAGCGAGAAATTGCAAAAATTTGTCGCAAAGTAGTAAAAGAGAGCTCGCTTTCTAAAGACAAGAAAGATAAAGGATTAATTCAATTTAAGTCCGAAATGCTTGAGAAATACTCCGGTGTCCAGAAATATGACTATGGCAAAGCAGAAGAAGAAAACAAAATTGGTCAGGTTATTGGATTGGCATGGACGCAAGTTGGTGGTGAATTATTAACTATCGAAGCAATTGCGGTTGAAGGTAAAGGTAAAACCATAAAGACAGGTTCGCTTGGTGATGTCATGCAGGAATCAATTCAAGCTGCCTTTACTGTTGTCCGCAGCAGAGCTCAAGCATTGGGTCTTAATGCAAACTTTCATGAGAAATTGGATTTGCATATCCATGTACCTGAAGGTGCAACCCCAAAAGATGGGCCGAGTGCCGGAGTGGGCATGTGTACGGCATTGGTATCAGTGCTGACAAATATCCCAGTCAAAGCTAACGTCGCTATGACTGGCGAAATCACGCTGCGTGGTCAAGTTTTGCGTATTGGTGGATTGAAAGAAAAACTCCTTGCGGCCCATCGCGGAAATATTAAGACCGTGATCATTCCGGCCGACAACGAGAGAGATTTACCAGAAATTCCGGATAACATAAAAACGGATCTGGAGATTATTCCCGTGCAGTGGATCGATGAAGTTTTAGAGCATGCTTTACAATATCAACCTACCCCATTGAAAGGTGAGAAAAAGCTTAAACAAAAGAAAGAAGCCAAGCAGGAAGATATTGATCCGGGTGGTGACGGAAAACACATAAATACCCACTAAATACGCGCGTTTCCGGTTGACAGGGCTTTCGGGCGCATTGTATAAAGAATCGGTCTTATGGGACGTAAGCGTCACTTTCTGGAAAAGAATTTAGAATGACTAAAGAGTCATAATTCTTGTTAAATCCATAGAAAAGTTTCACTTTACTAGCTGAATATATCGAGGCAATTCAGTGAAAATCTTAAGAAAATATCTTTGAGACTTCTTGATACAAAATAACTTCTAATTTTAAAAAGGGGATAACGTGAATAAATCAGAACTAATTGATGCTGTTGCTGCGAGTGCGGACCTTCCTAAAGCTGCTGCAGGCCGCGCTATTGATGCAATGATTGATGCGATTACGGATTCTTTAAAGAAAGATGATCCGGTTGTACTTGTAGGTTTTGGTACGTTTGCTACTAAGAATAGAGCGGCGCGTACCGGTCGTAATCCCCAGACAGGTGAACCAATCCAGATTAAAGCGGCACGCGTGCCGAGCTTTAAAGCTGGTAAGGCACTTAAGGATTCTGTTAACACATTAGCCTGAGTTAACTCTCAGTTTAAGAACTTAGCATTTACAATTTTGTAATGCTGCATAAACAGCTAGACTTGGCGGTCAATAAAATGACGCTCGAGTACGTTCGGGTGACCCGTTAAGAAAAGTTATAAATTCTTGAGAAAAGGGCAGTGATTAAGGGCGCATCAACAATGATGCGCCTTTTTACGTTTAATACGGAAGATCAAATCCGTTCATAAAAACGGACTGAAACTGGTAGAAAGTTATGTTGCAAGACATTAGAGAAAACTCTCAGGGCGTAGTCGCTAAAATAATCATTGGATTAATTGTAGCGGTGTTTGCGTTAACGGGGATGGAAATGTTAGGAGGCGGTTTGCTTCAGCCTGAGGTCGCTGAAGTAAACGGCGAAGAAATAACTCAGTTTCAGCTAGATCAGAATGTTCAGAATCTGCTTGCCTCCGTTGGTGGGCAATTAGAAGGTATTGATCAGGGCTTGCTCGAATCAATTGCACTGAATCAACTCATAGAAGAAACGATCCTACGTCAGCAAGCGTTGAACGCTTCAATGGCGATCTCTGCGTCTCGCTTAGACAGAAATATTCTTGCAACGCCGAGCTTTCAAGTCGATGGCGTTTTCAATTCCGATATGGCTATTCGAACTATGGCGGCTCAAGGCCTAAGTGTAGACATGTACCGGCAATCGCTAACCCAGAGCATGTTGCTGTCACAATTGGCCAGTGCCTACACAAACTCGAATTTCGTCACCGAATCAGAATTAAATCAATTTGCTGAGCTTACCGCGCAAACCAGAGATTTTCGCTACCTGTCAGTGACTTTAGGGACTAGAACTTTAGGCGTGGCAATTAGCGATGAAGAGATTTCTGAGTATTACGAAAACAATCCCGATGCATTTATTGAAGAAGAAACTGTCGTCGCCGAATATGTCATCCTTGACAAAGATGTGATTTCTCAAGAATTAGAGGTAAATGAAGGGGAAATTCTCGCACAATACGAGGCTGAGAGGTCTGAATATGAAGGGTCATCGGAAAAACGTGCAGCCCATATTCTATTTGAAGTAGGTTTTGAATATAACGAAGAAGAAGCATTAGAACTTGCTACTACTACTCAACAACGTCTGGCTGATGGTGAAGATTTCGCTGCGCTGGCCTTGGAGCTATCGAGTGATATCGTCTCGGGAGAAGAAGGTGGAGATATTGGCTACACTGACGGCACTGCGTTTCCGGCAGCGGTTGAGGAAGCTTTGGAAACTCTTTCACTGGACGAAGTTTCAGCTCCAGTTGTCTCTGAATTCGGGGTGCATTTAGTTAGATTAACTGAAGATGCAGAAAATATATTCGCTACTTTTGAAGAAGCTCGAGATCGCATCGAAAGAGATCTGAAAAGCTCTGAAGTCGAATTAATTTACGGAGAACGATTACAAGATCTCTCAAATCTCGCTTTCGAAACTGGAGACTTGCAAACAATTTCTGAAGAGCTTGGTTTGGAGATTTTACAAAGCGAACCAATAGGGCGCAGCGGTGGCAGCAACATATTCTCTAATCCAAGCGCAGTCGATGCTGTGTTTTCTGATGAAGTTCTGATAGATGGCAACAACAGCGATGTAATCGAACTTAGCGATTTGCAATCAGTTGTGGTTAGAGTAACTGAATTTAATGAAGCTGCAGTGCTGCCTCTAGAAGAAGTGCAACCTGAAATCGCAGTAATTTTACGTACTGAGATGGAAAGACAAGCGATACAAGATTTGGGTAATCAACTCGCAGAGGCAGCGGACGCCGGTGAAGGGTTTGAGGAATTACTTACAGAAAACGAACTGGAATGGATCGAGGAATCTGAAATCAATCGCGATGCGTTTACAGTTAACCGTGAAGTACTTGATGCTGTCTTCGCACTCCAACGACCCCAGGGTGAGCCTGAACTAGCGAGCATAACTTTATCTAATGGCACTTTCGTTTTAGTAGAACTGAATCAGGTAAATGAAGGGACGATTGACTCTATCCCTGAAGAAGAAAGGGAGGAAATAGTGGAGCTAATCACCACCGATCTGGGTAACAGTGAATTCCAAGCCTATCTGAATACCTTGAGAGAGAATTCAGATATTCAAGCTAATCTGGAAGACTTTGGGCTGTAGGACTGGCTAGTTATTGTTTATATCGTTCAAAGATCCCATAGCGGTGGTATTGAAACCACCATCGACATAGAGAATCTCACCACTAATTCCAGATGCCAGGTCTGAGCAGAGAAACGCTGCCGCGTTTCCTACCTCATCAATAGTGACATTTCTTCTTAGAGGCGTTTGTTTGGCGTTGTGCTCGAGCATTTTTCTGAAGCTTTTAATTCCTGCAGCGGCCAGGGTTTTTATAGGGCCAGCTGAGATGCCATTTATCCTAGTGCCTTCTGGGCCGAGACTCGACGCAATATAGCGTACATTGGCCTCTAGGCTAGCCTTAGCTAAACCCATCACGTTGTAATTCGGTAAGCTACGCAAAGCGCCTAAATAGCTCAGGGTCAGTAGGGATCCGTTTCTGCCCCGCATTAGCTCACGTCCTTGCTGAGCAAGAGCAACCAGGCTATAAGAGCTAATCTCATGAGCGGTGAGAAAGCCTTCTCGTGTGGTTACATCGACATAGTTTCCATTCAGTTCGTGTG
The DNA here is from genome assembly GCA_045565735.1 of Pseudohongiellaceae bacterium. Lineage (GTDB taxonomy): Bacteria > Pseudomonadota > Gammaproteobacteria > Pseudomonadales > Pseudohongiellaceae > UBA9145. The sequence goes on along the minus strand of JBJLER010000018.1, from coordinate 21,143 downwards.
CAGGAGCAAAAGCGAGACAATGTACAATTCCATCCAATCCATCCCAGGTTTCAGACAGTCGTGAGAATAGGTCATTAATTTGTTTATCTTCAGTAACATCGCAAGGAAATACAATGTTTGAATCCCAGGAATGGGCAAACCCTTCGACTCGTCCTTTTAGTTTTTCGTTTTGATAAGTAAACGCGAGTTCTGCTCCTTCTCTATGCATTGCAGACGCAATACCAGAAGCAATTGAAAGTTTGCTGGCAACTCCCAAAACCAAAATTCGTTTACCCGCTAGAAAACCCATAATAGCTGTTCCTTGTTAATCTAAAATATATTGATGAGGCAAAAAGATACTGGCTAAGGTTTTATTTAATGAGTGTTTCCCAATTTCTAGTTTTAAATGCAAACAGTGCTATTAGAATACCTGCGGCAATAGTAAAGAATGCAATATAGAGATAGAGGTTAGGCATTTGCTGAATGTTTTCTGGATCGAAGTTTCCGGCAACTAATCCTGCTATGACATTTCCAATGGAATAGGTAAGAGTAAAAACCCCCATCATCTGTCCGGCGAATCTTCGGGGAGAGAGTTTGCTAACCGCGCTAAGTGCCACTGGGCTCAAGCACAGTTCGCCTACCGTATGCAGAAAGTAGGTCGCGATTAACCAATAAGGCGCTGCCTGTAATCCTGAGGCAGCAACTTGCGCTGCAAAAAACATGACGATGAAGCCCGTTGCCATAATGATTAAACCAATCGCACACTTAAAACCGTAGTCGGGTCTAACGAAGCGTTTGCCCAAGTTAATCCATAGGGCCGCAAAGAATGGTGACAGAATTACAATGAAAAATGAGTTAGCTGACTGGAACCAGGCAGGCGGGATTTCAAAAGTGCCGATAATGCGATCGGTGTAATCTCTTCCAAATAAATTGAGTGATGACCCAGCTTGTTCGAAACCCGCCCAGAAAAATGTGGATGCAATACAGACTAAAAATAGAGCACCTAAAGATTTTTTCTCATCATTACTTAATTCTGCAAACGTATACATACAAGCGTAGTAAGCAAGAAAAACAATGGTTATGGTTAGAGCTACATATTGAGCTAGCGTTACTGGATTAATAGCAATAGCGCTGTTAAGCATCAGCAGGGTAAGCAGACCAACGCCAACTCCAAAACCTAAAATTGCAAACCGGCTATTGCGTCGACCTGCCCCGGACAAGGGCTGACTAGGTTCTGCGCCTTCACCTTGCAGTTTGTAACTTGTTAGTTTGAATTGAATCAGTCCAGCTCCCATACCAATAGCAGCGGCACCGAATGCCCAGTGATAACCCATGTTCACCTGAAGCCAACCACAAACGATATATCCGATGATGGAGCCAATATTTATGCCCATATAATAGAGGGCATATCCGGCATCGCGGCGATTATCTTTGCGACTATAGAGTTGTCCCACCAATGCGCCGATGTTGGGCTTTAATAAACCTGTGCCCATAACGACAAATATCAAACCAATAAAAAAGGTACTATCAGTTGGAATGGCCAACAGAATATGGCCACACATAATAATTATGCCGCCATACCATACAGCTTGTTGACCCCCAATTAGCCTGTCTGCTATCCAGCCACCAGGTAATCCCATAAAATAAACAGCACCGGTATAAAGACCGTAAATGGCAGTAGCAGAAGCTACGGTTATTCCTAATCCGCCTTCCTGTATGCTGAGAGTCATAAACAAAACCAACAGCGCGCGCATGCCGTAGTAACTCATGCGCTCCCACATCTCAGTAAAAAAGAGGGTGGAAAGGCCTGCTGGATGGCCAAAGAATTCGTCGTCGCGAACTTGGTTAAGAGTAGTGTCTGTCATAGTTGGTTAGTTAAGTTGATTTTCTGGTGGGACTATTCTTATTAACTGACCGGGAAAGATTAAATCTCGCGTATTCATATCGTTCCAGTTCAGCAGATTATTGAGATCAATTCTAAATCTGTTGGCTATTCCATGCATAGAGTCACCGCGGCGAACCCGATATTGTTCTGCCCCGGCTGTAATAGAGATTCCTGATACTGGCTCTTCTGCGTTTAAGGTAAACTCCAGATTCAATTCCTGTCCTGGCTGTAGAATAGACTCTATATCTATGTTGTTCCAAGCTGCGATCTGAGCCGAGCGCAAATCAAACTTGCGTGCAATAGCCCACAAGTTATCACCTCGCTGCACGGAATAAATATTGGGAGTAGGGAGAATACGTCTTCCGCTTTGTTTGCCGCGGTTAAAATTCGCAAGCAACGATAGATTCGTAGTTCGTGGCACTAATAAAGAATCTCCAGCGATAATTCGCGAACCCTGCAATTGATTTACCGTTTGTAATACATCGACCCGAGTACGCAGCTTTCTCGCAATTTCGCCGAGAGTATCTCCAGGAAGAATTTCATATCTATCCCAGGTAACAAATTGATCCGGTCCAAGTTGAGCGATACCTGTTTGAAGTAATTCAGCATTCTTAATTGGAACTGCAATTACCTGGGGGTTATCTGGATGTGTAGCCCACTGAAGGTATCCGGGGTTTAAATTTCTTAGCTCGGCGTAATCCAATTGGGCAAGCCGGGCAGCCTCGGTAAGATCTATTTGTGAATCAACTTTAACTAGTACCAACGGTTCTTCATTGGCGATTGCTGTCAATTCTACTCCGTAGGTTTGGCTATCCGAAACCAGCTTGGCTAGGGCTAGGATTTTAGGTACATGGGAACGAGTTTCGCTGGCCAATCTCAGCGACCAGAAATCTGCACTTTCTTTGCTTAGGCCAGCACGACGAATCGCTCTATTTACATTTCCTTGACCAGTATTATATGCCGCTAATGCGAGTAGCCAGTCTTCATTGAATTCATTGTGCAACTGTTCTAGAAAATCTAAAGCTGCAACGGTGGATGCGCGGGGATCCCGACGACCGTCATACCACCAGTCCTGTTGCAACCCAAAGCTTTTTGCAGTGGGCCCAATAAACTGCCATAAGCCGACAGCATGCTTCGGAGAGTATGCGTTGGGGTTAAAGGTGCTTTCAACAATAGGAATAAGCGCCAGCTCCATCGGAAGCTCACGTCTTTCTATTTCATTAACAATCCAAAATAGGAATGGTTGGGCTCGTTCGGTAATACGATTAAAGTAAGTCTGGTTATCAATATAGTTTGATAATTGATGATCGACGGCCGGGTGATTGTAATGCTCTGCTAGCTGAAACTTTGCCTGAAGGCGATCCCAGAGATTATCGAAGCTCTCAATTACATCTTCTTCTTTAATTTCCAATATGGGGGAGTTAATCGCTTGCTCAATCAGCAGCGCTTCACTAAGTGGCTCTTCGACATCAACGTGAGCCATATCAACACTAGGAGGCGCAGCTGTCTGACAAGCAGCTAGCAGGAATGATAAAGAGAAAGCCCAACTAAAGCGGATGGGAGGGATACTGCTTAAATACGACATAGGCATGATTAGACAAGGAAACTTTAGAAGTTATCCTTCCAATTCCTGATTGCTGCGAATACCTCTACTTCATCTTCAACTGGGTGATTTAGTCTAGTGGAAGCACTTTCTTTAAGAGCAGGGTGCTCACAACGTAAAAATGGATTGGTGTCCAGTTCTAATTGGACGCTCGATGGTAGCGTTGGTTCTCCCTGGTCACGCTTTGCTTGTTCTCGCTCTATTCTTGCCGTCAGTTCACCGTTATTTGGATCAGCAGCATGAGCGAATTTTAGATTTGCCATAGTGTACTCGTGGGTGCAATAAATGCTGGTATTGCTATTTAACGCAGATAGCTTGCCTAAGGATTTATGCATCATTGCAGGTGTTCCTTCGAATAAACGACCACACCCGGCTGCAAATAAGGTGTCCCCACAAAACAATAAGGGCGGATCTGTTTCCTCACAGTAGTAGGCAATGTGATCTAGAGTGTGTCCTGGTACTTCGTAGATAGAAAAATGATGACCGAATAATATTGCGGTATCACCCTCATGCAAGAAATCACTGATTCCTTGTATACCACTCGGTTCGGGGCCATAAACTGTTGGAGAATATTCAGAGATTAGGGTTTTCAGTCCTCCGGTATGATCCGGGTGATGATGGGTAATAAAGATGTCCGTAAGTGTCAGTCCGTTAGCCTCGAGATAATTAATAACCGGATTCGCATCACCAGGGTCCACCACACAGGCGTGTTGCCGATTGGCATCTAACAGTGCCCATATATAGTTATCTGAAAAAGCAGGTATCGGATGTATTATATTGATATTATTAGAAATAGTTGGCACTTATTTACCGCTAAAATCACTGCAGAACCGACATAATATAGGGAACAGTGCTGAATACAAGCTGTGAGAACGAAAAGGCTGCGATGGTGACTGGCAGCAATCGGCGATATCATTTGAGTTAAGCGACGCTTAGTAGTTATCCATGAAACTCTTTTCCAAATATGAAACCCGACGGCGCCTTAAAAAAGGACTGCCAGATTCCGATTTACTACCCACATTAGTAAGTCGGTGGTATCAGACGCTTCAAGGAGCTACCGTATTAAAAGCGGAGAAAGAGATTGTCTCTCCGATTCTTGCACGGTTGTTCGGTTACCACATTCTGCAAGTAGGACCGAACGAAGATGTATCTCTAATAGATGACAGTCCAGTAGGGCACAAGATCATATTTGCGCCGTCATGGCGCTTTGGTACTCGACATACCGTCGCACATATCGAAGAACTTCCACTGGCAACAGACAGTATTGATGTGGTGGTTGTGCATCATGCTTTAGACTTTACCGAAGATAGCCATCGTCTATTGAGGGAAGTTACACGTGTGTTAAGGCCTGGTGGGAAGATGTTAATTATTGGCTTTAATCCCCTCAGCTACTGGGGATTCTGGCGTCTTTTTAAAAGGAAAATCCACATTCCCTGGCGTGGGCGTTTTATTTCCAAACGACGATTAAGTGACTGGCTGCAACTTCTAAACCTTCAGATTGATTCAATTGATTATGGCCTCCATTTCTTGCCAGTTAAGTTTGCTGGATTGCTCAAGCGGGCACATAAATTTGAAGCAGTGGGAAAGAGATTTCGCAGCCCCTTGGGTGGTGCCTACTTTATTATGTGTGAGAAACGGGTAGCACCTCTTACTCCGATAGTCCCTAAATGGCAACCATTAAGAACTCCAGTAACGGTAATTCCTGCCGCTGAAAATGTAAGAGTAAAGATTCATTAGCCAACGAGTTATCTGTGACCCAAATAGTTGAGATTTATACCGATGGTGCTTGCCGAGGCAACCCTGGCAAGGGAGGTTGGGGCGCGTTACTTCGCTATGGCGATGCAGAAAAAAACCTCTATGGTGGTGAAGAATTAACCACAAATAATCGAATGGAACTAACTGCGGTTATAAAGGGATTGGAAGCTTTAACAAAGTCATGCCGAATAAAGATCACCACCGACTCTAAATACGTTTTACAGGGAGTGACGGAATGGATGCCAAACTGGAAAAAACGCAGTTGGCGAACAGCTAATAAGAAGCCGGTATTAAATGTAGAGCTTTGGCAACAATTAGATGAGTTGGTAGCTCAACATGAAATAGAATGGGTTTGGGTGAAGGGCCATAGTGGTCATCCAGAAAACGAACTTGCGGATCAGCTAGCGAACCAGGGAATAGACGAGCTGTAATAGCCGATAATAATAAACATGCGACAAATTGTACTGGATACGGAAACAACGGGGCTTGACCCTCAGCAAGGCCACCGGATCATTGAGATCGGTTGTGTCGAAATTCAGAACCGGCGTCGCACTGGGAATCACTTTCAGGTATTTCTCAATCCCGATCGTGAGATTGATGAAGCTGCGCTTGAAATACATGGATTGACTACTGACTTTCTGTCAGACAAACCTCGCTTCAAACAAATTGAGCAAGAATTCGTCGACTTCATCAATGGCGCGGAACTTATTATTCACAACGCACCTTTTGATGTTGGTTTCTTGGATTTCGAACTGGACCAGACTAAATCTGAAAACCTGAACCTTGCTCAGCTGTGTAACGTGTTGGATACCCTCGTGCTTGCTCGAGCAAAACATCCCGGCCAACGCAATAGTTTGGATGCACTATGCAAACGTTACGATGTAGATAATGCCCATCGAACTCTGCATGGCGCATTGCTAGATGCTGAGATTCTTGCTGATGTATATCTTGCAATGACAAGCGGGCAGTCTAGTCTCTCCTTAAAAGAAGATTCTGCAGAGGGCGCAATCGGAAACCTCAAGCAACGCAGTCTCGACCCTGATAGACAGCGTATTCTGGTGTTAAGTGCTAATGCAGACGAACTTCTGCATCACCAGGAGCGCTTAAAAGAGATAGAAAAACAAAGCTCAGATGGTTGTTTATGGTTGCAAATGGAGGCAGAAGCCAGGAAAGTGTAGCCTAGTTTTTTATTGCGCACTCTATGTCCTAAATTCATCGAAATTTCTTGAATCGGCCATTCTAAAAATATAGTATTTAGCGCTTTTGAGCTGGGGTAGAGCCCAAAAACCATAAGAATTACATAGGGCTAGGCGCAACATTTGATAAAATATTTCTAGCTCTCAATCTCCTTGCATTACAAATAACCTTCATGAGGAATTAAATCGTACGAGACTCTTGTTTGGAATAACGACATGTGAGAGCTAGCTTTAATTAACTCGGTTTTGACGGGTATAAAATCATTGGGGCAATGTTTCTAGAAAGAAAACAGGAATTTTTTAAACTCAATTAATAGCGACTCAAAAGCACTCGAATAAACGTCAATCTGAGGTAGTAATCAATGACAACTGCAAATACAAGTCACCAACAAGCTTCGCTTATGGAGCTGTTTCTCGGCCCAACGCCAATGTGGTACAAACAGGCGGTTATAGCCGCCCTGGTATTAAATGTACCAGCATACTTTATCCTGGGCCCGCTGGTGACTTCATGGATTATTCTGTTTGAGTTCATTTTTACACTGGCGATGGCATTGAAATGTTTCCCGCTGCAGCCAGGGGGCTTGCTTGCATTACAAGTATTAGCTCTGGGGCTCACAGATACCTACCATGTTTATGACGAGGTTTTGCACGGGCTACCGGTGATCCTCCTTGTTATTTTCATGGTGGCCGGGGTGCATTTTCTCAGGGAGATGCTCTTCAAGTTTATAAACAAGGTATTGCTGGGAATAAAATCTCGAGTCTTGATGAATTTTGCGACGGTGGTAGTTGTTGCCATTCTCTCAGCCTTTCTAGATGCCTTGACTATCCTCGCAGTCCTCATCGCACTAGCTACCACCTTCTATCTTGTGTACGAAAGAGTGATTACCAAGGTCGGGCACGAGCCCGGATTGCCTTCCGATGACAGCCATATTGAAGAAACGCATCTGCAAGATCTGGAAGCTTTTCGCGGATATCTCCGTGGCCTGTTGATGCACGGTGCAGTTGCTACCGCGATAGGTGGGGTAAGCACCCTTGTGGGTGAACCTGAGAATATTGTTATTGGAGCTCATACCGGCTGGGATTTCGTGACATTTTTCCTAATTAATGCACCTGCGACTATGCCAACCCTGGTGTCTGGTCTCATCATGTGTCTCTTGCTGGAGAGGTTTCGGCCCTTTGGTCAGTTTTTTGGCTATGGCGCTGAACTACCAGAAAACGTACGAACTGTGCTGGCTGCAGAAGATCAGCGAATTCAGGAATCAGAAACTGACAGGGATCGGCTGGTAATCAAGATTCAAGTCTGTGTTTCCGTGCTAATGGTCATCGCTTTATCATTGCATCTGGCTGAAATTGGCTTGATTGGTCTCGGTGTAATCATTCTTGCCTCTTCTTTGCTGGGTGAGACTAATGAGCATAATCTTGGCAAGGCTTTCGTCGAAGGATTGCCCTTTGCATCACTCCTGGTTGTGTTCTTCGCCATTGTTGCAATGATTAACGATCAAGAAATGTTCACGCCAGTTATGGAATGGGTATTGTCCATGGATGGCAGAATGCAGGTGTTTATGGTGTTCCTGACCAACGGTGCCTTGTCCGCCATTAGTGATAATGTATTCGTGGCAACTATCTACATGGACCAGATCTCGCCACTATTGGAGGCAGGTGTTCTGTCGCGTGAATTATATGATGCGCAATCTGTTGCGGTGGTGATGGGTACGGGTATTCCCAGTATGTCTACCCCTAACGGACAAGCAGCCTTCCTGTTCCTGTTGATGTCAGGCATCGCGCCGAGAATCAGGTTGGGGTATGTCAGAATGGTGTTTATGGCCCTGCCGTATTTTATAATTACTACAATAACCGCTGGTGTGATCATGTATAACTGGTTGTAGCCTCATCTATTTAAGTCGATATAAAAAACCGAAGGGAAAGTAATCTCCCCTCGGTTTTTTTGAATAACACCGAGTTAGTCCTACCTGTGATTATCGTGACTGCAGTTTTTTATGCAGTTCAATTCCTATCGAATGGTACATAGCTGATAGATGAAGTAACTTTATCTTTATGAGTAGTCGAAGCTTCTTTCTACAAAGAGAAAGCCTAATTGGTGCAGATCGCTTGGTCCTGTTCTGTGATAATAGAGTCGTTGTTAAGGATGATAATTTTATCTGGCAGCATAAGCATGTAATTGACTTGCTTCCTGCCGATGCAGAATTCCTTTTGGTTGATCATGATGGTGAACAGTTTATCGCTGCTCATACTGCGCACGATATATCCGATAAAATTACCGCTGAAACTCGTAGTTTAAGAAGCCTGCTTTTTAAGGAAAGCGATATCGACTTTTCGATCGCCGGCAAGGCGAGTCAGATCTTGTCCTGGTATCGCACGCATCGTTATTGCGGTGTCTGCGGTAACAAGACATCACAACATGAAGATCAACGAGTGCTATTCTGTGCTAACTGTGGTGAGCAATATTTTCCGCGAATTAATCCTTGCGCTATTGTGCTGGTCACTAGAGGCCGAGAAATTCTGTTAGCCCGCAGTGCGCGGTTTCGCACGGGCTTTTATAGTTGCCTAGCGGGATTCATTGAGGTCGGCGAGTCGGCTGAAGACACAGTTCATCGTGAAGTAAAAGAAGAAGCCGGAGTAGAGGTTGAAAACATTCGCTATGTAAAGAGCCAATCCTGGCCATTCCCTTCACAATTAATGCTGGGATTCCATGCTGATTATAAGTCTGGCGAAATCGTACCTGAGCCTGGCGAAATCGAAGAAGCCGATTTCTACGATGTAGACGATCTTCCAACCGTTCCATCTGCAGAAATCAGTGTGGCAGGGGAGCTCATTAAGATGTACGTTGAACAGGTACGAAACGGCGATATTTGAAATATTCGTAATATGATGGAAAATGCAGCCCCTGGTTGTGAAGTCTTCTTATTGGGAGCTGATTTTGGAATATCTTATCGAATACGGCATATTTTTAGCTAAGGCAGCGACTATAGTGGTGGCGATTGTCATCGTGGTTGGTGCAGTTGCTGCAGCAGGATCAAAACAGAAAAAATTGGGGAAGAAAGGGAGCCTTAAAGTTACCCGTCTCAATGATCATATCGATGAGTTACGGGATACTTTGCGTCAATCGGTTCTGGATAAAGATGATTTGAAGCTTCTTCATAAAGAAGAAAAGAAACAAGCCAAGGTAGATCAGAAAGATCGGAAAGCGCAATTAAAGCAAGAACAACACTCAGAAGAATCTGAAGAACCCCGTAAGAAGCGAGTCTATGTTTTAAATTTCAAAGGAAACATTGCAGCTGATGCTGTTATATCCCTTAGAGAAGAGATTACTGCCATACTTTCAATGGCAGAAGGTAAGGACGAAATAATTCTCAGATTAGAAAGCCCTGGCGGTATGGTGCATGCCTATGGTCTGGCATCATCACAGCTGTTAAGAATTAAGAACGAAAAAATTCCTTTAACGATTTGCGTTGATAAAGTTGCTGCAAGTGGTGGCTACATGATGGCATGCCTTGCAGACAAACTTATCGCAGCACCGTTCGCCATCATCGGCTCAATTGGCGTTTTAGTGCAATTACCTAACTTCCACCGTGTTTTAAAAAAATACGACGTGGATTATGAGCAAATAAGCGCTGGGGAATATAAGCGTACTTTGTCCATGTTTGGTGAGATAACCCAGAAAGGCAAAGATAAGGTTAAAGAGGACGTTGAAAACATACACGATATATTTAAGCTCTGGGTAAAAGATCATCGCCCTAGTATAGAGATCGATAAGATCTCTACTGGAGAAACCTGGGTAGGCACTCAAGCAAAAGAACGTTATATGGTTGATGAGATAAAAACCAGCGATGAGTGCATAGTTGACGCCTGTGATGATGCCGAAGTGTTTGAAGTAGAATATGAATTTAAAAAATCCATCCAAGACAAACTTGGAGGAGTGTTGGAAGAATCTTCCGCGAGACTTTTTAGTCGCTGGTTTGAAAGATCAAAAGATGAGTTCTATCAATAAGTAAATTAGTAATAACACGCGAGTAGTAAATGTCCAGTCAATCTTTTAAAGCATTTTTAGTCAATGAAATCACTGAAAAAGAATTCTCTTCCGAAGTAGTAGAGCGCAATGTTTCTAACTTACCTGAAGATGAAGTGCTTATTCGAGTCAAGTATTCATCACTCAATTATAAAGATGCTCTGTCTGCCAGCGGCAATAAGGGAGTTACTAGAGAATTTCCTCACACACCCGGTATAGACGCCGCGGGGAAAGTAGTCAGTTCCAGTAACGAAAGTTTTAAGGAAGGCGATGAGGTTATCGTAATAGGTTATGACCTGGGGATGAATACTTCAGGCGGATTTGGACAATACATTAGGGTGCCGGCGAATTGGATTGTTGCTTGCCCTGAAAGTTTGAGCGTTAGGGACAGCATGGTATTGGGCACAGCAGGTTTTACTGCGGCTCTCTGTGTAGAAAAACTATTAGATAATGGTCTTAGTGCAGATGACGGTGAAGTATTGGTAACAGGCGCGACCGGTGGGGTAGGAATTATAGCAGTTGCTTTGTTAGCCAAGCTTGGATTTAACGTCGCTGCCAGCACTGGGAAAACTGATGTAGCGGATTTGTTAAAGCAGATGGGTGCGAGTTCAGTAATCGATCGCAATGAATTATCCGAGGTAAATCCTCGGCCAGTGCTAAAACAGCGATGGGCAGGTGCCGTCGATGTGGTCGGTGGTGATACTCTGTTCAATATTGTTAAATCTCTGAATTACGGCGCAAGTGTCGCTGCCTGTGGTTTAGTGCAGTCTCCGATATTTCAGGCTTCTGTACTGCCTTTCATTCTTCGGGGCGTAAATCTTCTGGGTGTCGATTCCGTTGAACTACCACTAGAAACTAAAACTAGAGTCTGGAATCGATTAGGCAACGAATGGAAACTGGATGATTTGGAAGCGATTGTCACCGAGATTGGGTTCAATCAACTGCAACCGAGTTTAGACAAAGTTTTAAAAGGTCAGGCTGAGGGTCGGTTTGTCTTAGACCTAGGAGATTAGTCCTTTCGCAACCGCGATGAAATTGCAATTGGGGTTGGGCAAAACAACACCACTACATATGAAGATACCAGAAATGTGATAATTGCAGCGCACTGAATAACCATCGAGGCAGCTTCGCCTATCATTCCTGATTGCGCCGCAACGAATGCTATCAATAGAGAAAACTCACTAATCTGCCCTAATCTAAGCCCTGCGTCCCAGGCGAGACGATTCTTTTCGCTGAAGCGGCGCAATAGATAGTGAAATGCAATGGGTTTTAGCGATAAAGCAAGTGCCGCTAGTAATAGAGCTGGCGCAATGACATCGGAAAGTAACGAAATGTTAAATTGAGCTCCTAAGGAAAAGAAAAACAGAATCAGGAAGAAGTCTCGCAAAGGTTTAAGGCTGTATGCGATAAACATTGCGACGGGACTAATAGCTAAAGACACTCCGGCGACAAAAGCACCGATTTCTGCCGAGAGTCCCATAATCGTTGCCAGCTCGGCAAGCCCAAGGCACCATCCAATGGCTAAAAGAAAAATGTATTCCTTGAAGTGATCAAACTTTGCAATAAGTTTTATCAATATGAATTTGGTACTTAGATAAGCGATTACTAATAAAACTGGAAACGCAAGAAGTACACGCAGAGCATTCGTTTGTTCAATATTGCCAGAATCGAGAAAGGCTAAGATAAAAATAGCAATAAAGTCTTGCAGTAGCAGAATGCCAACCATCAATTCACCCATGTGCTTTTGATGCAGTACCGTAGTTGGTAATAACTTAATACCAATAATGGTGCTGGAAAAAATCATAGCAAAGCCAATGACTAGACTCTCTGTTTGTGAGAATGCAAACAAAATTCCAGTGCTATACCCCAACAATATGAAGAACATTGAGCTAGCAAGAGTGATTAAGAAAGTATTCTTTAATGTCGCAAATAGTTTGCTCGGTTGCATATCCAAACCAAGCAAAAACAGAAGAAAGATTATTCCGAATTCAGCGATATCGGTGAGTAAGGAAGCATCTGAAATAAGTTCTAGCCCGAAAGGCCCTAAGATCACGCCGATAACGATATAAGCGACGAGTAAGGGCTGCCTGAAAAAGAGCACTACTGTCGACAGTAGTGCAGCACCACTGAAGATTAGAAAGAAACTAAAAAGGAGAGAGTCCGTTTCCATTATTGCCCATAGTCGAAATCATTATTTCGACTATATTCGCCTAGCGACGTCGGAACAAGGGATTGGGTTCGTCTATTGCGGACTGGTAACCTGTTTGGAAGTCATTAAAAGCGGTCAGGCAAACATCGGGGTCCTGATCATGGCGTATTTCAAAGGAGTCGAATCCGCACCGTGCCATGTAGAACATTTGATCTCGCAAAACATCACCAATTGCTCTGATTTCACCTTCATAGTTCAGGTGCTGTCGCAGTTCCCTAGCGTTGGTGTACGAGCGGCCATCGGAAAATACGGGAAAGTTTAGGGCTATAAGAGCAAATTGCTTTAGGTCTGAACCGATATCGTTTACGTTTTCATCACTGTCTAACCAGATAGCGATATCACCAAAATAGCTTTCGAGTTTAGCCTGATACATTTTCCAAAAATCAAGAGGCACTATAAAGTTCTTCCCAGGCACGGCTGTAAGTATATCGGGCCCAGTTGCTTCTCGTAGGACTGTCCAATTGTCTTGAATCAGTTCACCATTTTTAATCAGCTTTGGCATAGACCTTTTCCTTGAATGGATCGATTCCCACTCTTTTGTAAGTCTCCAGAAAGCTTTCATCGGCTTCTTTCTTTTCCCGATACACAGCGACAATTTTTCTTAATACTACTGGGATTTCTTCCTGCGCGAATGAAGGGCCAATGATTTTTCCCAGACTCGCTTCATTCCTAGATGATCCACCAAGTGATACCTGATAAAACTCCTCACCTTTTTTGTCGACCCCTAGTATTCCAATATTGCCAACATGGTGATGACCACATGCATTCATGCAGCCTGAAATATTAATACGAAGTTCGCCGAGCTCTTCTAGTTCTTCAATATTTTCGAACTCTCTTTGGATAGATTCGGCAATGGGTATAGATTTTGCGTTAGCTAGAGCGCAGAAGTCGCCTCCGGGGCAGCAGATCATATCAGTCAATAAACCTAAATTCATGCTGGCCAGGGATTTGTCTTTAAGTTTTTGCCAGAATCGGTATAGATTGGACTGTTCAACGTCAGCAAAAACAAGGTTTTGATGATGAGTCACTCGCACTTCGTTAAAGCTAAATTCATCTGCTAAGTCTGCGATGTAGTCCAGTTGGGTATCGGTTATATCTCCTGGTGCTATTCCAGTTTCTTTCAGGCAGGTAGTAACAATCGCATAACCAGGATTCTTATGAGGATTAACGTTTTGTTCGTACCAGCTTTTGAACAAAATATTTGATTCTAAAGCTTTAACCAATTCTTTGGGATTGTCTTCTTTATCAAAGTACGATGGGTCAACAAAGAATGATTTGCAGCGTTCTATTTCTTCCTCGGAAAGAGTTTGAGGACCGTCTTTAATTCTTTCCCATTCAGCGTGTACTTGATCGCGAAATTCTACTATACCGGTTTCTTTCACTAGAATCTTTATGCGCGCTTTGTATTTATTGTCACGTCTACCATGTCGGTTATAGACACGAAGAATTGCTTCGAGTGCTGTGAGAAGATGCTTCTTTTCTACAAATTCAAAAACTTCCTGGCCTATTACAGGAGTTCGTCCGAGACCCCCGCCAGCGAGGACTCTAAAGCCAACTTCTTCGGCCTGATTCTTTGCCAGGTAGACACCTATATCGTGGAGCTGAGTGGCGGCTTGATCATCTTTGGTTCCACAAACTGCAATCTTGAATTTTCTTGGAAGGTATGCAAATTCTGGATGAAAAGTTGACCACTGCCTGATTATTTCGCAATAAGCGCGGCTATCTTCTAATTCATCGACGGCGACACCAGCAAACTGATCAGTAGTTGTGTTACGAATGCAGTTTCCACTTGTTTGAATCGCGTGCATCTCCACCTCAGCAAGATGGGCGAGTATATCGGGAACATCTTCTAACTCAAGCCAATTAAATTGGATGTTCTGACGTGTAGTAAAATGGCCGTAACCTTTATCGTAATGGCGGGCAATAAAGGCGAGTTTGCGAACTTGTTTCGAAGATAATAATCCATATGGAATGGCAATACGCAACATTGGAGCAAGACGCTGAATATAGAGTCCGTTTTGCAATCTCAGTGGCAAAAATTCAGCATCACTAATTTTGCCGTCCAGGTATCGATCAGTTTGGTCGCGGAATTGAGCAACTCGATCCGCTAACATTTGATGATCGTAATCGTCGTACTGATACATAAAACACTGCACTGTCGTTATCTTGAGGCACTCATTTTAAACAACGATGCCGGTATTACTAGCTATCTAGTTACACAATATTACAGATTTGGAGAGAGTAGCCGGGTTACGGTCTCGACCGCCGCTCCTTTGCGCTTTGCCAAGTCTTCAACTTGTTCAACCGTGATTTTTCCAACTGAAAAATATCTTGATTCTGGATGAGAAAAGTACAGGCCACTCACTGTAGCCGCGGGATTCATTGCAAAACTCTCGGTTAGCTCCACACCGATTGTTTGTTTTGCATTTAATAAAGTAAATAGTGTTTCTTTTTCAGAGTGATCAGGGCAAGCGGGATAACCTGGTGCTGGTCGAATACCCGAGTAACTTTCACTAATGAGCTCATCATTACTGAGTGACTCCTCTGTTGCATATCCCCAATACTCTTTTCTTACACATTCGTGCATGTGTTCGGCAAAAGCTTCGGCGAGTCGATCAGCCAGTGCTTTCACAAGAATTGCATAATAATCATTATTGTCTTTCTTATAGCGCGCAGCTAATTCATCTGCTCCGATACCCGCGGTTACAATAAAGCCTCCAATGTAATCCTGTTTGTTGTCATTAGTAGGTGCGATAAAGTCCGCTAGACTTAAGTTTGCCAATTCTTCGTCTTTACTTATTTGTTGTCTTAGAAAATGGAATGTTGCTAGGTTGGATCCTTTTCCATTTTCTGAAAGAACGTCAATATCATTTGACCCCTTCTTTATTGCTGGCCAGAATCCTATTACAGCTTTTGCGGTAAGTAGTTTTTCATCCACAATACGCTTTAGAAGATTCTGTGCGTCATCGAAAAGTTCAGAAGCAGCTTCACCAACTTTTTCATCTTTGAAAATAGCAGGGTACTTGCCAGCTAACTGCCAGGTAATAAAAAATGGTGTCCAGTCTATATAAGGAATCAGTTTCTCAATAGAATAATCTTCAAAATCTCTAGTGCCTATGAATGAGGGTTTGGTCGGTGTATAAGCAGACCAGTCCAGAATTAACTCATTAGCGTTCGCATCTCTAAAACTTATCAAGTTACGCTTCGATGATCTGTTAGCAATGCGCTCCCTGATGGTTGCATACTCTTCTCTTAGATCGGAACAATATTGAGCTTTGTTTTGAGTATTTAGCAATGTACTTACAACAGATACGCTACGAGAAGCATCGGGCACATATATCACGTTATCATTTTTATACTGTTGTTCGATCTTAACTGCAGTATGGGCTTTAGATGTTGTGGCTCCGCCGATTAGAAGTGGGATATTGAATTCCTGCCGCTGCATTTCGCTAGCAACATGAACCATCTCATCTAAGGAAGGTGTAATCAATCCACTCAGTCCGACGATATCTACATTTTCTTTTTTCGCGGTATCTAGGATTTTTTCGGAAGGTACCATTACCCCAAGGTCAATAACATCATAGTTGTTGCAGCCGAGAACTACTCCTACGATATTCTTACCAATATCGTGCACATCACCTTTTACTGTCGCGAGCAAAACTTTACCTTTGTTTCCTAGGGCATCACCAGATTTTTCTGATTCTATATAAGGTAATAAATAAGCAACGGCCTGTTTCATTACCCTGGCACTTTTCACTACCTGAGGGAGAAACATTTTGCCAGAGCCGAATAAATCGCCAACTTCATCCATGCCTTGCATCAAGGGCCCTTCGATAACCTCGATTGCGCGATCAACCTGTTGGCGCGCTGCTTCTGTATCTTCTTCTATGTATTTGGAAATGCCTTTAACCAAGGCATAACTGAGCCGCTCTTCTGCAGATGTTTCACGCCAAGACAAATCTGGTGTTTGAGTTTCATTGCCTATGCCGCTCACAGACTGCGCAAGTTCCATTAGCTTTTCTGTAGCATCAGGATTACGATTTAGAATGACGTCTTCTACTGCTTTTTTGAGTTCAGCGGGAATTTCGTCATATACACCCAGTTGGCCTGCATTAACGATCCCCATTGTCAAACCGGCTTCGATAGCGTGATATAGAAATACAGAGTGAATGGCTTCTCTAACGACATTGTTTCCGCGAAAAGAGAATGAGACATTGCTAATTCCGCCGGATATTTGAGCGCCTGATAAATTGGATTTAATAAATTTACAACATTTAATAAAATCCATGGCATAGTTGTTATGTTCTTCAATCCCCGTAGCAACAGCGAATATATTAGGATCGAAAATTATATCTTCAGCAGGAAAATCTAAACTTTCTCGTAACAAATGATAAGAGCGACTGCAAATTTTGTTCTTACGCTCAAGGCTATCTGCCTGGCCAGTTTCATCAAAGGCCATAACAATAACTGCCGCACCATAATGTAAACACAAATTTGCTTTCTTAAGAAAATCCTCTTCACCTTCCTTAAGACTGATGGAGTTTACGATGGCTTTTCCCTGGCAACACTTTAATCCTGTCTCGATAATTTCCCATTTGGAAGAATCCAACATTAAAGGTACTCTACTAATTTCCGGCTCAGAAGCCACGAGCTTCAGAAACTTTTCCATGGCGGCTTCTGAATCCAGCATGCCTTCATCCATGTTGACGTCGATAATTTGAGCGCCAGCTTCAACCTGCTGTCTGGCAACTTCTAATGCTTCATCATAATTTTCTTCGCGAATTAATTGTGCGAATTTAGCGGAACCTGTGACGTTAGTTCGTTCGCCGATGTTCACGAACAATGAGTTTTCATTGATATTGAATGCTTCGAGCCCGCTTAGTCGACAAGTGGGACTGACATTAATGAGTTTGCGTGGAGCAATATTCTCTACTGCATCGACTATAGCAGTGATATGTTCGGGAGTAGTACCACAACAGCCACCGACAATATTTACGAATCCTTTCTGCGCGAATTCGCCAATGATACTAGCCATATCTTCTGGTGATTGATCATATTCTCCGAACTCGTTTGGCAGTCCAGCATTTGGATGAGTTGATGCATAGCACTCAATGATTTTAGAAGTTTCTTCAACATGAGGTCTAAGTTGCTCTGCACCAAGCGCGCAGTTAAACCCAATTGATAATGGTTTGGCGTGTGCGACTGAATTACAAAATGCCTCAACTGTTTGGCCGGAAAGGGTTCTCCCGCTAGCGTCAGTAATAGTTCCAGAAATCATCAAAGGTAAGGATTGATTTAAATCGGCAAAATATTTTTTAATGGCAAAAATAGCTGCTTTCGCATTTAGAGTATCAAAAGCAGTCTCAACCATAATGACATCAGAACCTCCTTCGACTAATCCTTTACAGGATTCATAGTAGTCAATTACCAATATGTCGAAACTAGTATTCCTGAATCCAGGATCATTTACGTCAGGAGAAATCGATGCAGTTTTACTAGTTGGGCCTAATACACCAGCAACAAAACGAGGACGGCCCGGCGTCTGCTTAGTTGCGTCATCACATGCCGCACGAGCAAGCCTTGCAGCCTCGAAATTAAGCTCATAGGTAATTTCTTCAAGGTAATAATCAGCCTGCGAACTCTTAGTTGCGTTAAAGGTATTTGTTTCAACTATGTCCGAACCGGCGTCTAAGTAGGCGCGATGGATTTCTGTGATGACGTCTGGTTGAGTTAAGGTTAATAAGTCGTTGTTACCAAAAAGATCATGCGGGTGATCGGCAAAGCGATGTCCTCTAAAGTCGGAGTCAGATAGCTTTTTCGACTGAATCATCGTGCCCATAGCGCCATCTAGGACCAGAATGCGGTCCTGTAAGGCTTTATGCAGCGCTATTTCAGTATCTGATTGATTCATGATGTTTCTAGTGATGGCCCTTTAAAAAAGCTCGCAATTCTACCAGATGCCCGCAACCACGCTAGTTCTAAATAACTGAGCAAATCACTCAAATATTCTATTTAGACCTGTAATCTAGTAAAATTAGAGGACTAAACTAACTATTTAGGGATATCCATGGCTAGCATCACAGACTCCGCACAAGAATACCTAGTTGAATTGCTTGAAAAGCAAAATGTAGAAGGCATTGCAGTGCGAATTTTCATACTTGATGCAGGGACCCCGAGAGCTGAAACCTGCATTTCATTTTGTCGGCCAGGAGAAGAAAAAGCGGACGACGAAGTGAAACAATATAAAGGCTTCAATGCCTTTATCGATCAGCATAGTATACCTTTTCTGGAAGACGCGGTAGTTGATTTTCAGAAGGACTCCATGGGTGGTCAGCTCACTATCAAAGCTCCCAATTCCAGAATGCCAAAGCTCACGAAAGATAGCCCACTGGAAGATCATATTAATTATATTCTCTACAATGAAATCAATCCGGGTTTGGCTGCACATGGTGGCCATGTAACTTTAGAAGAAATATTTGAAGATAGTGTAGCTGTATTACGATTTGGTGGAGGTTGCCAGGGTTGTGGCATGGTAGACGTAACTTTAAAAGATGGTGTAGAAAAAACCCTGATGTCGCAGGTTCCTCAACTAACTGAAGTTCGAGATGTGACCGACCATTCGATAAAAGAAAATGCGTACTATCAGTAAAGATTAAGCGGGATATGCAGATTCCAGTGCTGCGTAAACTTCATCCTTAAACTCCAATTGGCTCGAGTCTAGAGAATCGATGATCTCTACTAGATGCTCATTGTCTTCGCGACCGTTCCAAATCTTTTGATATGTGCCTTCTTTATACCCATTATCTTGACGAAACATATTCAATACGTTTTTGCCGACATACTGGCAATACAGTTCGGTCCAGCTAATTTCACAATCCGTCATAATAGAGGCAAATAAGGCTAGCTCAATTCTGCGTGAGACGGAGAGGGCTATTAAAAGTTCAAACTTTGCAATGAGGTCTAATTCGTTAATTAAAAACTGCTGGTTGTCGAAATGGATAACATTTAGAGTACTGCTATCGCTCAATAAATCAGTAAGTGCAGTTAACGATTTATCCTGATCAGCCTGATTTCTGAGTAGGATTTCAGACAATATAAAGTGCCAGATATCGATAAGTTCCATCTGCAATTGTGGAAGATCTTTTTCCTGCTTCTTCCACCACTTCCAACCATGATGCTCAATCGCTTCTGCGCCTTCTATCACTACTGCGCGCAAATAGGGATAGCGCGCCTCAACCCAATTAGGGTCAACTTTTGCATTCATGCTTGTCTGCAGAGAAAGCATCGTTGAGGCCTGTTCGGTTAACAGCATAAAGGTTTAGATAGGGTATTGAGGAATGGCAGAGAGCTTTGAGATGATTGACTACTCAGCTGCAACAGCTTGAAGTTTAGCTTGCTTCGCCAAGGTGCTTAACATTTCTTTGCGACTACGCAGCATGTCATTGTATGACTTGCGTGCTGCAATTACTTCGGCGTTATTTTCATCTGAAGCTTCCAGCTCTCGCAGCCAAGCTTCAAGCACTTCGATTTCATTTCTTAGCTGAATTGTACCTTCTTCTACTAGCTTCTGGTCAATGCTGACATTGTCTCTTGGGTCAGATTGGTCTTTGCTCATAGTAAATCCTTATAATCCCAGGTGGTGCAATGAGGGCCCGCTTTTATAGTTGCCTGTCTGGCATTGTCGTTGTGGTGCTTTATATATGTGCGTTCTTGAACACTCTTTAACTAAAACTAGTAGTATTCTCAGTAAGTTACCGCAATCCGGAAGAGGTATATGTACAGCAGTTCAGCATGTCATAGAGCTATGTAGTGGTCAAGATTCAACAAACATGTTGTCCAGTTTTTGAATTGTGCTTATTCCATGTCTAATTTGATGAGTTCAAATTTTACCTGGCAATGTTGGCTTGTGCCGGGGTGTCTGAAAACTGTGGCAGCCATAGAAACTAAAATTATTCCAAATAAGCACAGAGAGTGTTATTTCATGCTTATTCCTAAATCACTATGGCGAAATCTCGTCAATGATCTCGATTCCACCAAATAAGTACTCGCTAAAAGATTAACAATAATTTTGGATTTTAAAAGTTTACTCTTGACTGAAATCTTTAAGCTTCTTAGAATCCCCCGCTTCTTGAAGCTGCTGCGTTTGAAGAGATTTGTCCCCTTCGTCTAGAGGCCTAGGACACCGGGTTTTCATCCCGGCAACAGGGGTTCGAAACCCCTAGGGGACGCCACTTTTCTAGCGATAAAATCAATGACTTAGAGTTTTTTTATGGCTTGTGTGAAGGAATATGAAGGAATCGTGCATTTTACTTCACCAGTTTTAGACCAATATTCTTCACTGGCACCCCTTCCAAATGACTCTTGTTGCTCTTGCCATTGTACTTGTCGATCGAATATAGCTAATTCAGATACGAAGCCTACATTGCTTTAAAAGATAAATAGACGGTTGCTTTGATGCCACCTTCAACGAAAATTTGATGATATCTGTA
>JBJLER010000017.1:0-38136 GCA_045565735.1 Pseudohongiellaceae bacterium | reverse complement strand
TTTAACGGCAGTGTTGCATTGCTTGAAGTGTTATTAGATGCGCGTGCTAATCCGAATGCCTCATTGCGAATGGGTGAAACTCCACTAATGAGCGCAGCCCGTTCCGGTGATTTGGAAAGCGTCGCCTTATTGATTGAGCGCGGTGCTGATGTAAACGCTTTTGAGCAGGAAAAATCACAAACTGCATTAATGTGGGCAGTTGCTCAGAGTCACGCCGATGTGGCGCAACTACTGATTGATAACAGCGCAAACCTTAACGCTCGATCCAGTGTCTGGTATCAATTAGAAAATACCGCGGGCAATACGAATACTTCAGGCAATTTTAGAATGGCCCATGGTGGTTCTTCGCCAATTATGTTCGCGGCGCGAGTGGGCGATATAGAAACTGCACAAGTGTTGCTAGAAGCGGGCGCTGACGTAAATGACACTGCAGCGTCTGGAGTAAGTGCTTTAACCCAAGCTGCACATAGCGGCCATGAAGAACTTGCTTTGTTTTTGTTGGATCAAGGCGCCGACCCCAATGCAAATAAAGCAGGCTATACCGCATTGCATGCCGCAGTGCTGCGCAGCCAGGTGCGTTTGGTCGAAGAATTACTGGAACAGGATGCCGTATTTGACACCGTAGTAGAGCATGGCACTCCCGGAAGACGATTCAGCGCTGATTACTCTATACGTTCTCAGCTTATTGGTCTCGATGCATTTTGGATGGCAGCTAAATATGGTGAAGTCGAAATATTAAAAATATTGTTAGCGGCAGGGGCTGATCCATTTGCAACTGATGACAATGGTGTTACTTCATTGCAATTGGCCATGGGAAATTCTGGATCTTCGCTCGATTGGCGTAGAGACCGAATCGGTAACGAAGAGCCGGATCATGCGAACGAAGAAAGGCGTACTTTAGAGCTGGCAAAAATTCTTATCGATGAAGGCGTGGATGTAAATGCAAAAGATAGTCGTGGTCGCACCGCGATGCATCATGCAGTCTTAAAAGATTTTCCTGCAGTCGTTGAGTACCTTGCGATGCACGGTGCAGATTTTACATTGCCTAATGATCGTGAGCTAACACCTTTGCAGTTGGCCGAAACCGTTCAGGGTATTCCTGGAACGAATGGTCTGCGTGGTACACGTCCCGAAGTAGCTGAAGTATTGCGCCGTTTAGGTGCAGTAGAATAAATTTTAAATCAGTCCCACTGACCACATAATACAAACGGTGAGGAATGAAACAATTCCTCCTACCAGCGTGGCCCCGCCATAACTAAACACCGCATCCGGTACGCTCAACTTACTTAAGGAAGTACATACCCAGAAGTAGCTACTGTTTACGTATTTAATAATTACCGAACCACTGGCGCCAGCTAACATGGCTGCTTCAGGTGATAAAGCTAACGAACCCAGCATGGGTTGCACCAATGCTGCTGCTGTAATCACACCAACAGTGGTAGATCCCGTGATCATGTTACCGATAATACCGATCACAAATGGCAGCAAAATTGCCGGTAACCCATAGTCAGAAAATATCATGGCTATGGCATCTACTGCTGGTGTACCTCTTAAAATCGCGCTAAGCGAGCCGCCCAAACCAGTGACAACTAGAATCATTGCCGAAGTTTTTAATGCAGATTCAACCCAGGCATCTTTGGCTTTTTCTTTGTCGTCTTTGCTTTTGATATTACGATAGGCCAGCCACACGCCAACAGATAGAGCGATAACTGGCCAACCTAGATAACCAAAAATTATGCGTAGAATATGACCTTCCGGTGCTACCAAGGCAATAACACTCTGAGTGCCAATAAGCACAATAGGAATAACTATAGGCATATATGAACTGAGAGTGCTGGGCAGTTCTTCCGGGCCATCTTCATCCAAATTGTCGATAGATACACCTTCGAATTCATTGCTGGCCATGGTCTTAATACGCGGGCCGGCGAAATAAACTCCCCAGGCCCAACAAGCCAATGAGCCAAAAAGGCAGGCGATACCACCAAAAATAATTGTTTGCCCAATGTCAGCGCCAACGATAGCAGCTGCAGCCAATGGCCCGGGTGTAGGCGGGACAATGGCATGGGTTAGCTGCAACGCTCCAACTAATCCAGTGGACATTACCGCTATACCTACCTGCATTGTTTTCGCTGCTGAATGGACTAGAGGGTTCAGAATTACATAGGCAACATCGGAAAAGATGGCTACACCGATAATGAATCCAGTCAGAGTTAATGCTAGCGGCATGCGTTGCGAACCAACCAGGTTCACCATAGATTTAGTAATGACTTGAATTGCGCCGGTATGTTTAAGAGCCTCGGCAATTATCGAACCCAGCACTATGACAACACCAATCGAGCCCAGTGTATTGCCAAATCCAGTCTCGAATGCATCGATAAAATTATTTTGTTGAATGCCCGGCAAGATTCCAAACAACAAAATCGGAATCAGCAGTGCAAAGAATACATGCCACTTCCACTTTGCAATCAGAAATAAAAGAAGAAAGATGAGGACAGCAAAACCGATAAGTGAGATTGCTGCACTAGTGTTTACGGCAGTAGAAGGATCCATCGAAGTACTCTTATTTTAGTTATTTAGTTATGTGCCAGAAAATCCATAGCCGCGTTTATTCCGCCTTTACTAAAGGGAACGCCAGCGATTTCTAGCCCCATTTCTACTCCGCCCAACGTGCCTGTTAGCATTAATTCGTTGAAATCGCCTAAGTGGCCGATACGGAATATTTTCCCTTTTACTTTGCCAAGGCCAGTGCCCAGCGACATATCGAAGTTTACGAGAATGACATTACGAAGTGCATCTGCATCGTGACCATCAGGCATAACAACAGCGGTCAATGAATTACTGAATTCTTCAGGAACTAAACAAAGGTTTTCCAAACCCCAGGCTTCCACGGTGATGCGAGTTGCTTCGGCAAGTCGGGCATGTCGTGCGTAGACATTGTCTAGACCTTCGGTATGCAGGAGACGTAGTGCTTCTTTTAACCCGTAAAGTAAGTTAGTTGCGGGAGTATAAGGGAACACACCGTTCTTATTGTTTTCGATCATGTCCTGCCAGGACCAATAAGATACATTTGAAGTTGCGGTCTTAGATGCTTCCAGTGCTTTTTCGCTTACCGCATTGAAGCCGAGGCCAGGAGGTAACATTAGTCCTTTCTGTGACCCACTTACCGTGACATCTACTTTCCATTCATCGTGACGGTAATCGACGCAGGCAAGGGAAGAAATAGTGTCTACCAAATAGAGGGCTGGATGATTTGCAGCATCGATGGCCTGGCGAATTTCACCGATGCGGCTGGTTGCTCCGGTAGAGGTTTCGTTGTGGACTACGCAGACAGCTTTGATTGAGTGCGAGCCATCTAACTTCAATCTATCTTCTACGACCGCTGGATCAACTCCGTGGCGCCAATCACCCTCTACCCATTCCACTTCTATACCTAGTTTTTGAGCCATGGTTTTCCAAAGAGTGGCAAACCAGCCTGTTTCAAAGGCAAGTACTTTGTCACCGGGAGACAAGCAATTCACTATCGCCGCTTCCCAAGCGCCAGTGCCGGAAGAGGGATAAATAATGATAGGGGAACTCGTATTAAAAATAGGTTTAAGTTGATCGAGTATTCCAAACGTTAAATCAGGAAAATCTGGGCCACGA
This sequence comes from Pseudohongiellaceae bacterium, assembly GCA_045565735.1. GTDB lineage: Bacteria > Pseudomonadota > Gammaproteobacteria > Pseudomonadales > Pseudohongiellaceae > UBA9145. Next base: position 34,494 of record JBJLER010000017.1, on the reverse strand, counting down.
TGATCAACAATAGCTTGAGACATCGCTCGTAAAATACTGTCCGGCACATTTGAAGGTCCGGGAATTTGCAGGAAATGCCGTCCGGCTCGGTGCTTAGAACTGCTCATGATGCTCTTCTTGTTATTGTTTCTATTTCGGTAACTCGATAATCAATTAGAAATTGGTTTTCATTAAAATCTAACGACCGGGATTATATGCTCTCTCCAGATTAGCTTCGACATCTTGCCGGTAAAATAAAACCTCTCTGAATTCACCATTGGCATACATTTCTGCTTGATCATCGAAGTGTGGTGAACCGGGATCGCTCTGCAAACCACCCGCAGTAATTGCTTTGGCAGTCAAACGTTCTCCAAACTCCACAACCGCGACGAAGCTGTTTCCGCTGGTACCGTACATGCGGTTCGTTCCTGGATAAGTTCTAGCTCCGAAGGAAGCAAGAGATCCCCAGCGACCGGAGGCAAATCCAACTGGAATACTTGGCTCGTCATCATTGAAATTTTGAACGATGTCGCCATTCAGTCGTTGATACCTGTTTATCTCGCCCCACGGGACGCGCCAATCGCCAAAATCATTGGTTAATTCTTCAGCTGCTGCTCGCAATGCAATTAATTGCTGTGTGAGGGTAGAGCGGTCAGCCATATATTCGTAAATATTTGTATTAGATGCAGCGGTTTCATCTGCTACTGCTGCCATCAAATTCTGCGCGTAATAAATTGCCAAGGAAGTTTCTACCGAATCGACGGACCAGTTGTAGTCCCAGGTTCGCAGCAGATCTATGTATTCTAATAGTTCAGATTGAATCGAAAATTGATTCGTGGTGGCGGGAGCAATTGCCGGATTGTTGCTGTTTTCAATATTAAGGCTACTTATTTGATCTACCGCTGTAACTAGAAGTAAATCAGGAATCAAATCTTCAAATGCAGGCAGAAAAGGATCGTAGGCAGCCTCGATTAAACTATCGAGCGTAAAGTCAGTTTTGTTTTCTAAAACTTGGACTGCATGCGCGCCGCGATAATTCTCGGGATTATTCGCCATGTAAACAGGATAATTAGATGCCGCCGGACTATCCGGACCGGACGCATTAAATGGGGTATTGTTAGTGTTTTGTATCCAGCCTACATCTGGATTAAAAACAGTGATTATTTCATCAAGACTGTGTAGGCCTTGATAGTCCGTTGCAGAATTGCTGCCATCCAGTGGCTCATTCCAGTTAAAACTTTGATCTCTCCTTGGAATGTAGTTGCCGTGCCAATAGGCGATATTGCCTTTGCTATCAGCATATACTGTGTTGTTCGATGAATTTGTGCGCAACTCCATGGTTGCTGCAAACTCTTCATAGTTATTAGACTTTGTGCGCCCATAAGATTGGCTTAACGCTTTTATAGGTTCTTCCATGATGCTGAAGGCAACCCACTTGTCATCTTCACCTCTTACAATTGGGCCGTGGTGACTGCGGTAAGTCGTAAAATCTCGGGATAGCATTTCATCACCGTCTTTATAAGAGACGGTAATAACTTTTTCTTTTAGCTTTTTCTCTTCATCACCATGCAGGTAGTAAACACCATCATCTCGTTGCACAATTGTCTCAAGATACTCGTCTATAGCATCTGCGCGAGAAGAGGTATGCATCCAACCGGTATTTTCATTGAAGCCCTGGTAAATAAAAAACTGCCCCCAAGTAACCGCGCCATAGGCGTTTAATCCTTCTTCACTGATCATGTGTAGCTCTGATCTAAAAAAGAAAGACGTATGAGGATTAATTAGGAATAGGGCATTGCCATTGGCTGTGTTTTCAGGAGCGATAGAGAAACCATTGGATCCTCTTGGCTCGTTGTCACTTGGATAGCTGATTTGTGCAAATTGATCACCGCCCCCATAGAAGTTTTGCAGTTCTTGAATATTTACTCGTTCGATATCACCACCAATGCTGCCTTCGGTAAAGGTGAGTGCCATCCAGGGTTCGAATTTATCGATTACTCTAGGTTTAACTTCCGGGTGGGTGTAAAGGTAGTAATTGAGTCCGTCGGCGTAAGCATTCATTAATTCCTGCAGCCAGTCTGGGCTGGCTTCATACATGGCTCGAATATCCACTGGATTGATAAACAACTTCATCCGGAGATCGCGGTATATCTGTCCAGCACCTTCGGCTTCTGCTAATCGACCCATGGAGTTGATGTAGTTAGTTTCCACGCGATTAAAATCATCTTCGGCCTGAGCATAGGGGAGTGTGCCGAATACAGTATCAGCATCAGTCTCCCCATAGATATGTGCAATGCCCCAGCGATCGCGCAGAATTTCTACATTTGCAGCACGCTGCTGGAAACGAGAAATTTCCTCGGCGCTGAACTGCGATGAAGTTTGCGGAATTAAAGTTGGTGGAGTTTCCGAAGTATTTTCGGAACCACAAGACACTGCGGCAAAAGTTAAAAATATTACAATGTAAGATCGCATAGTTTTATAACAACCTCATTATGGAAGACAGCAATAAGCAATTAGTTCGTAACTTTTACACCGTTAACCCAAGTTTCTGTAGCTTGAATCTGCCAGAGTTCATTTTCTGGAATAGTAAACATGTCGCGGTCGAGAAAAACAAAATCCGCCTTCTTGCCAGTTTCAAGAGTTCCTAGGATTTCTTCTTGATGTCCCGCATAGGCCGCGTCGATAGTAAAACTCGCAAATGCTTCCATCAGAGTCATTCGCTCTTCGGGATACCAGCCGCCGGGCGGCTCATTGTCTTGATCCTGCCGAGTTACCGAAGCATGTAAGCCCCAGAACGGATTTGGTGATTCCACGGGGAAGTCAGAACCATTTGCTATTATGGCACCCGCATCAAGAAGTTTACGCCACGCATAGGCTCCTTGAATTCGAACTGACCCCACTCGATTTTCTGCCATATTTTTATCACTGGTGGCATGGGTAGCCTGCATTGACGGTATTACTCCCAATTCAGCAAATCGCAGTATATCTTCGTAGCGCAGTATTTGGGCGTGCTCGATTCGATGACGCATTGCCCTAGTGTCAGTTTCATTAATAAGACGTTCGTAGTTATCCATTACTTTTAAATTTGCGTTGTCACCGATGGCGTGGGTGTTAACTTGAAATCCTGCATTCATGGCGACTCGCATAAGAAACTCAAGTCGCTCATCGTCATAGCGCAGTAAACCGCGATTATCTGGCTCGTCCGAATAGTCTTCTATCAGTGCGGCCCCTCGACTCCCTAATGCACCATCGCCTACAACTTTCACACTGTGAATGACAAAGGTGTCGTCGTAACTGCTAAAAAACCCGTCATCGAGTCGATCCTGATAAAGTGGATCAGATGCAGACAACATTGCATTTACCCGAATTGGCAAAGGCCCTTCATCCACTAACTCTTTAAAAGCAGCAACAGTTTGGCTGCCAATGCCTGCGTCATGCACGCTGGTCATACCATATGTAGCTAAACTTTCCATTGCCGTTTGCAATGCAAACTTTTGTTCTTCGAAAGTAGGATTGGGTATTTGCGAGCTTACATAACGCATTGCTGTGTCGATGAGAACACCGGTAGCATCACCCTTTTCATTTCGAATGATTTGTCCACCAGTTGGATCTTCAGTATTTTGATCTATGCCCGCGAGCTCCATTGCTACAGTGTTTGCCCAACCCGCATGGCCATCGACGCGTGTTAACCATACCGGCTTGTCACCTACTAAGGCATCGATACTTACTGCTGATGGAAATTCGTCGCTCTCCCAAAGTACCTGATTCCAGCCGCGGCCTTGAATCCATTCCAACTCGGAGTTTTCTCCCGCAAAAGCCAATACTCTTTGCGCTGCTTCTTCTTCTGAACTTGCTCCAACTAAATCCACACGCAGCAAACTGAATCCATAACTACCGACATGACCATGAGCATCGATAAGTCCAGGTATCAGTGTTCTGCCGTCTCCTTCGATTACGTTTTCAATATTGCTCGGTAACTCATCGTCGTTGGTATAGGTGCGATCGACTTTGTCATCGGTAAATTGCAGTGCAGAGAATTGAACAAGTTCACGATCGCTGTTCAGTGTATAGCCGTTTAAATTAGTAATCAGAGTAGTGTCAGCAAAGCTGGTTATGGCCAGACACAAAAGTGCGAGCGTCAGAGCAGACTTCTTCATATTTCAGTACTTCATGATGTTTAGGTTAGGCTCCGAGTCTAGCATAATTGCTTTTCGGCAAATCGCGAGATAACCAGCAGAATAATGAAACGACTATATTACACAGCTTTTAGTTTGTGGCTGCTACTTTCACAGTATGCTTTGAGCCAGAGTTACAAAATTGCCCATTGTTATGGAGGCTGTCCAATTGGTGGTAGTGTTGATAATCATCTGATTATTCGCCCCATCTATGCGCTCTCCTATAACTCTATCACCAAGTCAGCCGATTGGGTCTCTTATAGAGTATCAACAGCATCAATAGGCATTGCTTCGAGTTTGTCTCGAACTCCATTGCTTGATGAATATGTATCGGAAACTCTGCGGGCAGTCGATTTTCTCGATGCCGAAAGTCTCGGATTTACGCGAGCTCAATATGTACCGCTAGTGGATTTTGCGGGTACGCCTTATTGGAATGAAGTGAACTACTTAACCAACACTGTGGCGCGCACTTCCAGTTTGAGTCAAGGTGCCTGGTACGGGTTAGATTGGTCGATTCGAAATTTTGTAAATAGGAGTGGCGAGGTTTTTGTTTTAGCCGGACCCATATTCGATTCAACAGTGGGTGCAAAAACCTTATTGACGGACAATCCTCACCGTGTGCCGGATCGGTTCTTTAAGATAGTTATCACAGAGCAAGGACAGATAGCATCATTTATTCTGAGTCAAGAAGCACCTGTGCATCTTCACCATTGTGAAATGCAATCTTCAATAGCGGAAATAGAAGCCTTAACCGACCTAGATCTTTTTCCATTTATTCCTCAATCGCTTGAAGAAACAGCATTTGAGGATCTGGGTTGTTTCTAAGACTAAAACTTTACTGAATTTCGATCAGGAAATAGTCGTCGTTAACCAATTCACGAACCATTCGATCCATCGCAGCATTTAATGCTGGCACGATTCCCTCATCCATGGGTACCGTTCCTCTGGCAAACAAAGTTGTTTCCCAGATCGTACGTCCGCGTCCCTGCAAGGCAACATTAGTTCGAATGGTTAATTGCAGTGATTCGACTCCACCCCTGTCCACAGTTTGCAGTTGAGAGCTAAGAATCCGACCAGCAACTTGCATATCGGAATCTTCAGTCGCCAACTCAGCGCCACCATGTTCGAACCCTTGAATCAACGCATCTCTAATGATGTCGGTTAGAGGCGCGTCGGCAGAGTAGTCTTCAGCAATATGATTAGGTTCTCCACCTCTATCATCAGTTATGTCAACTACTGCCAAAGAGACGCGGAGATTACTGAAATCAGTTCGATGGTTTCCAGTATAGGTATAGTCCACGCTGACTTCTGCCGCGAAGGCGGGAGCACTCATAATTAAGAGTGCGGCTATAAGGATTTGTCGCAAATTCATGCTGAAGCTTCTCCGTCTGGTTTTATCTATTACTGAGAATAATTGAGCAGCACTATTGAAACAAGACAGACTACAAAGCGTTTTGTCCAATATTTAAAAGGCCAAATACAATTATCGGCTGAGCAGAAAGGAGGAAGGTTTTTCTGCTTTCAGTGATTGCGGTATACCTCTTGTTTAAGGCTGCAGATTAGCTCGAAAGTATCGTCAATAAAGTCTGATCGAAACCTGGAAACTTTTTGGTCATGCATAAAAAAAACCCGACCACTTTGGGGTGGTCGGGTTTTTGCTCTTGAAAGTGTTTTACAGCTCGTCAGCTGGCCATGTAGGTGCACGATCGCGCACTGTTACAGGCTGCATTCCTTGATAGAGGAACTTCTGAATTCGCTTACCTTCATAAGTCTCAGTGGTGTAGATGTTACCTTGAGAGTCGGTAGCGATACTGTGTGGTGCGAAGAACAAGCCAGGCTGTCTACCACCATCACCAAAGGTGTAAAGAACTTCTAGTGATTCACGATCGATGATGTAAATCTTGAAGTTCTGACCATCCGCTAGGTAGATGAACTCTTGATCTTCATCTGGCGAGAAGTCGATGTCCCAAGTAGATCCTTGCGCGAGAGTTGCAGGTGAAATAATTACTTCTCTTACGTAAGTTCCATCAGTACGGAATACCTGGATACGGTCAGCGCCACGGTCACATACGTAGACTAGACCGTCGTTTGAGGGCTCAGCGCAGTGAACTGGACCACGGAATACTTGTGGGCCTGGCTCGCCAGGGACGTAAGCATCATCGGCATCATCGTCGACGCTAGTGCTTCCGTAAGCACCCCAGTAACGCTTGAATGCACCAGTGTTAAGGTCAACGACTGCGACACGCTTATTAACGTAACCATCTGCGAAATAAACTTCGTCATTGGCTGCATCGATAGCGATTTCAGCTACACGGCCGTAGGCAGTTGTGCTGTTGCTATCCATTTCCGCGCCTGGAGCACCAACAGTTCGCACATATTCGCCATCGCGGGAGAATACAAGAACGTGTGAGTCAGGTCCGCCGTTACCACCAATCCAGATGTCACCGTTAGGTGCAACATCGATACCATGGTTGGACTCTGGCCATACATAAGGTGCGCCTTCAACAGGTCCACCCCACGCATTAATCAGGTTTCCTTCGAGGTCAAACTCCAAGATTGGTGGGGCTGGAGTACAACATTCAGCAACGCCTGAATACAAGCCGATTTCCTGAATGCGCATGAATTGAGATTCTGTATTTCTGTGAACCGCGAAAATGTGGTCTCTTTCGTCCACATCTACCCCAATGGTATTACCTTGAACCCAATGATTTGGAAGGGGCTTCGGCCACAGTGGATCCACTAGAAAGTGGGGGGCCATGATGTCGTTGTTAGCAGCTTCAACTGGCTCTTGTAATTGGGACTGCCCTACGTAGAGAACACCCAATGCAACTACTAGAGAGGCTACTACCAACAATTTAATTTTTGTCATTTTTTTTCTCCTCTTATTGCCCGCAAAGGCGCAGGCTGACTAACTCTCAGAGCAAGCGCTGAGTATACTGCCTAAAACTGAGACAGTATACTCACAAGCAATTTTTTGAGAAGAGCACTTGTAAGAATTTGTAACACCCCGCCTTGCCCCACATTTCAGCACAGCTTTTTAAGGTATATTACTTACCTTGTTTAATATGCTAACCTGCTGTTTTTTCGAATAATTAATAAGAAAATATGAAGTACTTTTCAGTTCTAAAAAAGATCCTTGCCATAGGGCTTTTAGCGCGCTTAATTGCCTTATCTTTTTTCGCCGCCATGCCCACTTTGGCGCACGCTCACGACATTCCTTCCCGTGTCACTGTGTATGCGTTCGTCAAACCTGCAGGAAACGAACTAACTGCCTTATTACGTGTACCAATGGAGGCATTAAGCGAGGTCAGTTTTCCGCTGCGCGGGCCAGGTTATATACAGTTTTCGGAAGCGCAATTTGCCTTAGATGATGCTGCGCGGATTTACATCACTGAATCCTTAAACTTCTATGAAAACGGCGTCGAGTTAGAAGAGAAAGAACTGCAACTTACCCGGGTATCACTACCATCGAATCGTTCCTTTGTTGATTACCAGACTGCACTCGCCAATATTGAGAGTCCGCCGCTTGATGATAGCGTCGATCTATTCTGGCGTCAGGGTGTGCTTGATATTCTGGTGACCTATCCTATTCAGTCAGAGGACTCTGATTTTTCAGTTGACCCTCAATTGGCAACCCTTTCTGATCAGACGACCACTGTACTCAGATTCCTAGTACCGAATGGTGCTGAAAGGGTATTTAACTACCTTGGCAACCCCGGTTTGGTTGAGCTTGATCCCCGTTGGCATCAGGCAGCGCTGCGATTTATCAACATGGGTTTCGATCATATTCTGGAAGGAATTGATCACCTTTTATTTTTGTTTTGCTTAGTAATACCACTGCGATCAATTAGGGCTCTTATTCCAGTCGTTACTTCTTTCACTATCGCTCATTCTATTACGTTGATTGGTTCAGCATTTGGAGTGGCGCCGAGCGCATTATGGTTTCCACCTTTAATTGAAACCCTAATCGCTCTTTCGATTGTTTATATGGCATTCGAAAATATTATCGGAGCCAAACTGGAACATCGTTGGCTAATCACGTTTGGATTCGGTCTCGTACATGGATTCGGTTTTTCATTCCTCTTTAGTGAGACATTACAGTTTGCCGGTGGTCATCTGTTCTCGTCCTTGCTTGCCTTTAATATAGGGGTAGAACTGGGTCAGATATTTATTCTCATATTGATAATTCCTGTGCTGAATTTATTGTTTAAGTACTTCGTTCGTGAATACATCGGTAGTATTTTGCTTTCTGCGTTGCTGGCCCATAGTGCCTGGCATTGGATGCTGGAAAGAGGAACCACGTTAAGCCTGTATCAATTTCAGCTACCAGTTATGGATTCACTATTCTGGGCTGCGGTAATTCGTTGGGGCATGATGTTCATTATCATCTTCGCTGCGTTGTGGGCCATGTACGAAACATTCAGAAAGTTTTCACTTATTGAACCATTTTCAGCCTACGGTTTTGGACAAAAAACAGAAGTAGAAAATTAGTTCTGATTCGTTCAATTAGCACAATAAAAGTGCCATATAGCACTTTTATTTTTTGTGCCTTCATAAACCAAGCGCATTCTGTACTACAAGCTCATTTTCCTGCTTAAATAACAGGGAATATGTTTGACTCGATTCAGCCCCTTAATGTGCTGTAAATTGTGACACCGGCGATCTGCCTAAAACCCTAAATATCTGATATATATGGAAATTATTACTTGAAATGTCATTCTCCGAATTGCAATTTGTTACAACTCGTAAAGGATCATGTGTAACTCGTGAAGGGGTTTTGCGGTAAGCTTCGAAGCTATAGGTTTGGACATCGGTTTCCCTTCGCAAGAGGACTAAAAAATCGATGATTGAGGAAATCAAGATGAGAAAAATGAGCTGGGCAATATCGCTTCTCACGGCGATACTGATGACGAGTCAGGTTAGTTCGGCGACTGAACGAGTTGGCAATTTCGCCTTACTCGATCACGAAGGCATCTATCACCAATTGCGCAAATATGGTGACAGCAAAGCGGTCGTAATTATATCCACTGCCACTACCTGTCTAGAAAATATTGAAAAACTTCCAAAGTATCGATTGCTAAGAACTACTTGGGAAAACCAAGGAATAAGTTTTCTTGCGATTAATTCTTCTGTTGATGATGATTTAACAGATATTCGATTGATGGACTCGCTGCACAACGTCGATCTTCCCATCCTCCTCGATGACAGCCAATTAGTTGCTGAGAGTCTAGGCCTATCGAAAGCTGGTGAAATTATTGTGTTGGAACCTAATCGCTTTCTAGTTTTATACCGTGGCGGATTAGACATTGATGCACGTCGAGCACGCCCGGATCGCGGGATAACTGCGCAGCCTGGCACCACCGACTTGGCTAAAACTTTAGCTGCAGCCGTAATGGACGAGCTCGATTCATTCGATGAAACAGTTGTAACTGAAAGCATTGGTTGCGAATTAGATTTTCCTGCTCGCGATCAGCACGTATCGAATGTGCCTGATTACGCGACGGATGTGGCACCCATCCTTGAAGAGAAATGTGTTAGCTGTCATGTTGAAGGTGGCATCGCGCCATTTGCGATGGACTCTCACATGATGGTGCAAGGTTGGTCTCCGATGATGAAGGAGGTCATCATGACCAAGCGCATGCCACCTGCGCAGGTGGATCCGAGCGTTAATCATTTTACTAACGCTCGCTATATGAATCCTGACCAGCTACAAACCTTAATTCATTGGATTGATGCGGGTGCTCCACGAGTAAGCAGTGAAGTTGATCCTCTCGCTAGAGTTCGCTCACCAGAAACCGTTTGGGAACTTGGAGAACCAGACTACATTGTTGAAGTTCCTGCCTTTACTGTTCCAGCGACCGGTGTTCTGGATTATGAAAATGTAACAATCAACCTTCCATTCGAAGAAGATGTTTGGGTGAGGTCAGTTCAACACGTACCTGGAGATCGTCGCGTATTGCATCATTTGCTTAGTTATGTAGTCCCTGCAGATTACGATGAAAGAATCGTAGAAGGGGAAAATGACAGTTATCGTGAATTTTTAGAAGGTTATGCACCAGGAAAAGACGAGTCTGTAACTTACCCGGAAAACTCCGGCATGCTTATTCCAAAGGATTCTGCTGTGCAAATGTCTTTGCATTATACAACCTTCGGTAAAGAGGCAGTGGATAAGACTTTATTAGGCCTCTATTTCGCTGATGAAAAACCAGACCATCAGTATTCGACTTATTCGCTTAGTCATGGCGGAAGAAATATTGTGATTCCACCAAGAGCGAATGAACATAAGATGAGTGCATCTTATGTATTCGAAGATGAAGTGATGTTGCATGGATTAAGACCTCATATGCATTACCGTGGCAAATACATGCGAATGGGCGTTATTTATCCTGATGGAACTAAAGACGAGATTATCAACGTGCCTGACTACAACTTTGCTTGGCAACCAACTTACCGATTAGCGGAGCCGATGCTATTACCCGCTGGTTCGCGAGTAATGATTGAAGGAGCTTTTGATAATTCCCAATATAACCTCGGAAATCCTGATCCTGATGCAGAAGTGCGGGGAGGGGCCCAAAGTTGGGATGAGATGTTTATTGGCTATTTTTCCTATCATAAAACACGTAATTAGCCAGAAATCAGGCGTTACAGTGACGTAGGGTTAGAGCTGCCAACCTTTGCTTGGCGGCTCTTTCATTTGCCACGAGAGTTCTTTCTTCTATACCAATGTCGGTATTGTTTTGAGACAGATTGCGGTTTTCCCATTACAAATCCACCCAATCAATATGCCTATTTTTGCGGACTTAGTTTAAACTTGCGTATTAAATCGCCTTTCGGAGACCACCAATGAAAAAGCTTGCCAGCCTTCTAGCGGTTATCTTTTCTATTAGTCTTGTAAGTAACGTTTCTGCCCTGCCAGATAGGGTCGGTGATTTCGCCTTGCTTGACATTGAAGGGGAGTTTCATCAGTTAAGTCGCTATCGTTATCAAAAAGCGTTGGTGCTCATGGCTTACGATAGTAGCTGTGCAAGCATCGATTCGGCGCTGTCGCAATTCGAAGCACTGCAATCAGCATTTGCTGAACAACAGGTTTCCTTTTTACTAATTAATTCATCTACTCAATCAGACGTAGATGAATTGCGGGCACAGCAAGCAACCTTTGGCTTTGATGTTTCTCTGTTAGTGGACAAGGGTCAGCTTGTTTCTGAAACACTATCTTTTTCAAATGCTGGTGAATTAGCGATTCTTGACCCAGAAAGATTGACCATCCTGTATCGTGGTGGAGTCGAAGGAAAAGCATCAGAAGTACTCAGTGCCGAACTGGATGGCAATGCAGATTCGACAACTGTGCAACCAGTTTCCGGTTGCGAGTTGCAATACCCTGCAAAACAAATGCACGCAGATGCAGTACCTGATTATGAATCTGATATTGCGCCTATAATTGCAGAGCAATGTGCATCATGTCACCGTGAAGGCGGTATTGGACCTTTTGCCTTGGACAGCCATTTAATGTTGCAAGGTTGGTCACCGATGATTCGTGAAGTGCTTTTGACTAGGCGCATGCCGCCAACCCAAGTTGACCCGAACATCGGTCATTTCAGTAATGCCCGTTATATCCCTGATGAAGATTTGCAGAAGTTAGTGCATTGGATCGACGCCGGTTCGCCAAAAGGGCTTGCTGTATCAGATCCTCTGGCAGCATTAGAATTTCCAGATCGTCGTGATTGGCAGTTAGGCGAGCCTGATTATGTCATTACGGCACCTAGGCATGAGATTCCTGCTACTGGTGTACTGGATTACATTAACGTAGATGTTCCGCTTCCTTTCGAAGAAGACAAATGGGTTAAAGCAGTACAGTATATTGCTGGCGATGAATCAGTTCTTCATCATCTGTTAACTTATGTGACTGCACCAGCAGAAGTTGCGCAAGGCGAAGCAGCGACAGTTAATACAGCCACCCGTTTTCTTGAGGGATATGCTCCAGGAAAAGTTGATGCAATGACATTTCCTGAAAACACTGGTGTCTATATACCTGAAGGCTACAAATTAAGCATGCAGTTCCATTACACAACAAACGGACGTGCGACGTCTGATGAAACTGTGCTCGGTTTATACACATATGACGAACCACCTAAGTATGAGAATTTCACTCAGTCTGTATCTGGTATGTTCCGAATTCCACCATACACACAGGACCACGAAGCGTCTGCCCGCCATGTGTTTAATGAAGACGTGGTTGTTACTGGATTGCGCGCCCACATGCATTTCCGTGGCAAGGACATGAAGTTCAGCGCTGAGTACCCCGATGGTACTATGGTAGATCTCCTCAGTGTTCCAAATTACAGCTATGCCTGGCAGCCAACCTATGCCCTGGAAGAGCCAATGCATCTGCCAGTGGGAACGCGAGTTCATGTGACTGGAGCATTTGATAATTCCGAACACAATCCAGCAAATCCGGACCCAAGTAAAGAGTTAACCTTTGGTCTACAAAGCTGGGATGAAATGTTTATTGGTTACTGGACTTACCACTCCGCCGAACCGACAAACTAAGGAATTCCTTTAGCTGAATAGAAGCCCGATTTCTACCTAGAAATCGGGCTTTTTTTGTTAGCCGCGCAACGGTGGAAACTTAAGGGATTTAGCAGTTTTATAGATAGATTCAAGAATAGCCACATTGTGTCGCAGCGCGCTAACTTGCTATGATGCATCGCAAATAATTAATAACAAAAATCCGGGAGATTGCTTTATGTCCTCGCTCTTTATCGTCATCTTCGGCCTGGCCGGATTCTGTTTTGGGTGGTTTGTCTACTCCAAATATATCGCTGAAAAGATTTATCGGTTAGACCCTAATTATGAGACTCCCGCTCATCGTTTTGACGACGGCGTTGATTACGTACCCACCAACAAATATGTGCTTTGGGGTTCTCACTTCACGGCAGTGGCCGGTGCCGCACCGATCGTCGGTCCGGCTATCGCTGTTTACTGGGGATGGGCTCCCGCTCTTTTGTGGGTAACGCTCGGATCAATCTTTTTTGCAGGTGTTCATGACTTCGGCGCTTTGTGGGCGAGTAATCGACATGATGCCAAATCCATTGGTGCACTTTCTGAAAGTATTGTTGGCGTGAGAGTCCGATCAGTATTAATGATCATTATTTTCTTACTGTTAGTTCTGGTGAACGCAATGTTTGCGACGATCATTGCAGATGAAATGGTTATCTATCCTGAATCAGTATTTCCAGCTTGGGCAGCAATTCCAGTCGCGATTGCGGTAGGAGTTTTAATCCGTAGGAAGTATAACTTGCTGGCAATCTCAATCGTCGGCGTTGTTATTCTTTATTGGACAATCTATGTGGGCAGTAATAACCCGCTTGCTATTCCTGACCCATTGTTTGGTCTCGGTGAGCGTGGTGACTGGATTATTCTCCTATATATTTATGCTGGTATCGCTTCCATGCTTCCAGTTTGGCTATTACTACAACCCCGTGACTACATTAATGGTGCGCAGTTAGTTGTAGGACTATTCGTTCTTTACACAGCCGTACTTCTTACTACACCAGACATCGCTGCACCGGCATTCAATGATGTGGCTGAAGGAACACCACCAATACTTCCAATATTGTTTGTAACAATTGCCTGTGGTGCACTTTCTGGATTCCATGGCATTGTATCCTCGGGCACTAGCGCGAAACAGCTCAGTAACGAAAAAGACGCACGGTTTGTTGGTTATCTCGGGGCTTTAGGTGAAGGCTCTCTCGCATTGATTACTATTACTGCAGTAACCGGTTCTTTGTATGCCGCTTCAGTAGCTGGGGGTTGGGATGCTATTTATCCAAGCTTTACCGGAGGGCCGTCGGCGGGTGGATTTATTGCGGGTGGTGCATTGTTGATTTCAGAAGGTTGGGGTATATCGCTGACCTTTGCCCAGACTATGCTTGCGGTGATGGTGGTCTTGTTCGCCGGCACAACAATGGACGCCGGTTTACGACTTACCCGCTACATTATCCAGGAGTGGGGAAATATCTATTCAATTAAGCCACTGAAGAGCAACTACATCTCAACCTTTATAGCCGTTGGCGCCTGTTTGCTTCTGGCCTTTGGAGTTTCCAATGGCAATTATCCAGGTGACGGTGGAACTTTAATCTGGCCGGTGTTTGGTGCTACTAACCAAATTCTTGCCAGTATGACGCTAATTGTTATTTCAGTATATTTAATGAAGTTAGGACGACCGGCTAAAAACTTGCTGATTCCGCTTTGCTTTATTCTGGTTATGGCGACGTGGGCGGGAATCTGGTACATCATCAGCTACGTGAACAGCGGCCAGTGGTTGCTGGTAGTTATTCAATCCGCTGTTATCATTTCTTCGATCTTTATTATTCTTGAATCCTGGGGAACGTTCCAGAAACTTAGAGCCGAAGGTAGCGCAGGAGATGACGAAGAGTCAGTAGTTTCATAACGCTTTAATTTCAAAGCCAAGTTGTTTTGGCTGAAGAAGGAGCAGTTTTTAGTGCGTTGCATAAAATTCTGCTCCTTTTTTGTTTAGCAGAGTTTGCAAGTGCCAGATGTCACACTATGGATCGAGAAAGCTTGCTTAAATATCTTGCGAGTCACTCAGTGAAATCTATTTCAAGGGTTCATATTTTCTCAGAAATAGATTCAACTAATTCAGAAGCTGAAAGACTCATAAGTAATGGAATTGCAGATGTACAGCTTGTTATTGCTGATGCACAATCTGCTGGGCGCGGCCGAAGAGATCGCGATTGGGTGAGTCCTTCTGGCAGTGGTTTGTACTTATCGTTGGTTTATCCATTCTCAGTTGAAACCGGTGGATTGCAGGGATTAAGCCTGGTAACGGCTCTAAGTGTTCATGCTGCAATTAGAAATCTTGGTGTTGAAAATTTGCAATTAAAGTGGCCTAACGATTTGTTAGTTGGTAATAAAAAATTATCTGGAATATTACTGGAGCTAAGCAACCATAGTGCGCAAACCTGGGTAGTATTCGGGATTGGTGTCAATTACAAATTAACAGACAATCAACGGGCATCAATTGGCAGGCCAGCTATAGACGTCAGTGAAGTTCTTAGTGAGCCGCCAAGTCTTGAACAGCTGGCTGCTGCAATTACAGTAGAACTTTTGCGGAACATCGGTGAGTTTATAAGTTCAGGGTTTTCAACTTTTCAATCTACATGGAATAGTTATGATCGTTATCTCGAGAAAGACATAGTTATTCAAAACGGGAATAGTCGAAAAATTGGCCGCTACCAGGGAGTCGATGAAAACGGATCATTGCTCTTACAAACTGTAGATGGTTTGCAAAGAATTTCTGGTGGTGAATTATTTCCTTCGGTTCGTGAAGCTGACGGGCAAAACTCATCGTGATATTGGAACTAGACATAGGTAACACGCGAATTAAATGGCGACATAAATCATCACAAGGTGATGAAGTAGAAGCCGAAGGAGTATTCGCAGATGCCGAAGAATTTACTTCATCCTACTCTCACCGAACTAATCCTGAGGTGATTCGCCTTTGTAGTGTGCGCGAGCAAATAGAAACTAATGTTTTAGTCAATTGGAGCCGCCAGCGATGGGGGCTGGAACCTCTGATAGCAGAAGTTTCAAGAGAATGCGGCGGAGTTTCTATAAACTATCCGGATGTGAGTCGACTAGGGGTTGATCGCTGGTTGGCAATGCTAGCTGCTTATCGCAGAGCCGATAGAGCTTGTTTGATCGCCGACAGCGGAACTGCGTTTACTCTTGATGGGATTGACTCAGACGGAACCCACCTTGGTGGATTCATCTTGCCCGGTATAAAACTGATGCGGCATGGCCTGGAAACCAACACAGCAATCAGTATTCCGGAAGATGCGCAAACAGGATCAATTGAGCTCGGAAATTCAACTGATGAGGCAGTTCTTAACGGGAGCATAGCTAGCTTAGTTGCCCTGGTTGAAAAATATTCAAGAAAACTTCAGCAGACTTCAGGGCAGGCTAAACTATTTTTCAGTGGGGGCGATGCAGCGGTAATAGCAAAATTCATCGATTATGAAAATTTTGAAATCATTCCGAGTTTAGTTCTTGATGGATTGGCTATTGCCTGTCCTAGCCATAAAGAGTCACGAACGTAGGTACCAGACTTGAGATATATCGCAATATTTCTTCTAGTCGCAAATATTGGGTATTTCATCTGGGCCCAGACGCGCCAAACGCATGAAGAGCTGGTTACAAGAGAACCCAGGGATTTAATCAACAATGGACTCATGCTGGTGAGTGAATTTGAAGAGTTGGCAGCGGCAGTTGCCCTGGAAAATGCCGAAGATCTGACCAGGTGCAGCTTTGTCAGCGGATTTTCCACGGTTGATGATGCCAATGGCTTTATTTTGCTGGCTCAAGAACGAAATTTAGGGACTTTGCTCAATATAACTGGCGACTCATTGCCTTCGCAATATCGCGTATTTTTACCTCCAGCAGGTAATCGAATCCTGGCGACAAGGGCATTGGACGAGGTAAGTGCAGCAATTTCTATAGCGCAATTGGAAGTTGAAACATACCTGATTACCCGCGGACCATTAGCAGAAGGTGTTGGATTAGGAGTGTTCGCCGATAATTTGGCAGCCGATTCGGTTCAGACTCAGGTTTCGGAACTTGGATTTAACCCAGAAATTGAAGAAATCCCTCGCTCAAATGGTGAGATTCAGGTGGTGCTCAGAGCACCAAATTCGGACCAGGTCGATACCGCTGAATGGCTTGAATTATCTGACGATCGGCCAGATTTGACACGCACAGAAAATCTGTGTGAAACGATTGCACAAGCATCCCAATTCCCATAAAATGCCGCACCTGAGTGAGAGAGCCAGGGAATAAGCCCTTGGGAGATCTTGTGGGAGGGGTTCCCGAGTGGCCAAAGGGATCAGACTGTAAATCTGACGCGCAAGCTTCGGTGGTTCGAATCCACCCCCCTCCACCATCTAATTACACTGGTTTAGATTAGAGTAGTAGAAGGGCGGAGTAGATTCAGGCGGGTATAGTTCAGAGGTAGAACCCCAGCCTTCCAAGCTGGTTGCGCGGGTTCGATTCCCGCTACCCGCTCCATGAGGCTCGCATAGCTCAGGCGGTAGAGCACTCCCTTGGTAAGGGAGAGGTCCCCAGTTCGACTCTGGGTGTGAGCACCATTTAAATAGAAATTGTTGGACAGAATTGAATTTGAGCTTGTTGTTTCTATATATAAATAATATGAAGACAACGAAATAGATTAACTCAACATACAGAAACCTTAAGAACGAGTCTAAGAGAGGCTAAGAAAGTGGCGAAGGAAAAATTTGAAAGAACGAAGGTACACGTAAACGTAGGAACGATTGGTCATGTTGACCATGGAAAGACAACGTTAACGGCCGCACTGACTAAGGTATGTGCGGAAGCTTTCGGTGGTGGAGAGCTTAAAGCATTTGATGAGATTGATAACGCGCCGGAAGAGAAGGAGCGTGGTATTACCATTGCGACTTCCCACGTTGAATACGATTCGTCGAATCGTCACTACGCCCATGTAGACTGTCCGGGCCACGCTGACTATGTAAAGAATATGATCACCGGTGCGGCACAGATGGACGGTGCTATTCTGGTTGTGTCTGCTGCAGACGGACCCATGCCACAGACTCGTGAGCACATTCTTCTGTCTCGTCAGGTAGGTGTACCTTACATAGTGGTCTTCATGAACAAGGCCGACATGGTTGACGATGAAGAACTACTTGAGTTGGTTGAAATGGAAATTCGTGAGCTGTTAGACCAGTACGAATTCCCAGGTGACGATACTCCTATAATCATTGGTTCTGCCCTTAAGGCGCTGGAAGGTGATTCTTCTGACATCGGTGCTCCTGCAGTGCAGAAACTGGTTGAAACTTTGGACTCATACATTCCTGAGCCGGAGCGTGATGTTGAAAAGCCATTCTTGATGCCAATCGAAGACGTATTCTCAATTTCTGGTCGTGGTACGGTGGTGACTGGGCGTGTTGAGCGCGGTGTTATCAAAGTAAATGAAGAAATTGAAATCGTTGGTATTAAGGACACTGAAACCACTACTTGTACGGGTGTTGAGATGTTCCGAAAGCTTCTCGATGAAGGCCGAGCAGGTGAGAACGTTGGTGTTCTACTGCGTGGTACTAAGCGAGAAGAAGTAGAGCGTGGCCAGGTATTGGCAGCTCCTGGCACGATTACGCCTCACACAAAATTTGAAGCTGAGGTGTATATCTTAAGCAAAGAAGAAGGTGGGCGTCATACTCCATTCTTCTCTAACTATCGCCCACAGTTTTACTTCCGTACTACAGATGTGACTGGTGCGGTTGCATTGCCAGATGGAGTTGAAATGGTAATGCCTGGCGATAACGTGAAAATGAGTGTTGAGCTTATTGCTCCGATTGCGATGGATGAAGGACTTCGTTTCGCCATACGCGAAGGCGGTCGTACAGTTGGCGCCGGCGTTGTAAGTAAGATCATCGACTAATTTTTTATTTGTTTTTTTGCAAGCCAGCCCGCCAATAGGCGGCCTGGCTTTTTTCACAGATAAGGGACGCAGCGGCTGTAAAGCTCTGGCTTTTTGTTAAAGGTATTTTCCGAGCGGGACACATATTAAATATATGCCCTATTCAAAAAACACTTTTGCCTCGATCCAAAACTTTTCGCTTGCTGCCCGACATCGCTCCAATTGATAAAGTGGAGCAGGGAATTTGGTAGTATCGTGCTATTAAGAAGCACGCTAACGCACGAGCACGAATAAAAGGCCAGTAGCTCAATTGGCAGAGCAGCGGTCTCCAAAACCGCAGGTTGGGGGTTCGATTCCCTCCTGGCCTGCCATTTAAGGTAGGCAAGTAGTAGAGTACTGCTCGCAAAAAGATTTGAGAAGACTGACATGTCAGAAAAAATCGACGGTGAAGGCAACAACCTAGATTGGATTAAGTGGGCAATAGTCGCGGTAATTGTTGCGGCAGGGGTTTACGCAAATTCCTATTTCTCGGCTGAGTCTCTGCTGATTAGAACAATTGGATTATTAGTAGCTGCAGGTGTCGCGGGCTGGATTGCTGTTCAAACTGAAAAAGGTCGTAACTTTGTAAATCTCTGTTTAGAAGCTCGTGTGGAGATTCGCAAGGTAGTTTGGCCTACTAGGCAGGAAACTACGCAGACCACCATCGTTGTTCTTATAGTCATAATGATCGTCGCAATCATTTTATTTGGACTCGATGGGCTGCTTAATTGGATTATTTCCGGTTTTATTACGTAGAAGAATTTAATGGCTAAACGTTGGTATGTAGTCCACGCTTATTCGGGCTATGAGAAAAAAGTAATGCATGCACTGAACGAGCGAATCAGCCTTTCGGGCATGGAAGATTACTTTGATGAAGTTCTCGTACCTACAGAAGAAGTTCTGGAGATGCGGGCAGGACAAAAGCGTAAGAGTGAAAGAAAGTTTTTCCCTGGCTACGTATTAGTTCATATGGATTTAAACGATGACACTTGGCATTTGGTTAAAGAAACACCAAGAGTCATGGGCTTTATCGGTGGTACTGCAGAGAAGCCTGCGCCTATTACCAATAAAGAAGCGAATAAAATTCTCCAGCGTATGGAGGATAGTGAAGAGACCCCAACTCATAAGACCATTTATGAGCCGGGAGAAATGGTTCGAGTTACTGATGGGCCATTTAACGACTTCACGGGCACTGTTGAAGAAGTGAATTATGAAAAGAGCCGTCTTCGCGTTGCCGTACTTATTTTTGGCAGATCGACACCGGTTGAGCTCGAGTTTGGCCAAGTGGAGAAAAGCTAACTAAACTGTGTTTTTTGGAACCGGCCAGTTCTGAAAACATTAAATAAGTCGTTTGCTATAGAGCATGGGCACTATGGCAAACGCCGGGAAGACAGAGCTTGGGTTAATGCTGAGGCTTCTGTCGTTTGAACCCACTAGGAGATCACAATGGCTAAGAAAGTATTGGCTTATATCAAGCTGCAAGTTGGCGCAGGACAAGCCAACCCAAGCCCGCCCGTTGGCCCAGCACTTGGGCAACACGGTGTCAACATCATGGATTTCTGCAAGGCGTTTAACGCCCAGACCCAGGGAACTGAGCCTGGATTGCCGATCCCAGTAGTTATTACAGTTTACGCAGATCGCAGTTTCACTTTTATTACTAAAACTCCACCAGCAGCAGTGCTTTTGCGTAAAGCTGCAGGCCTTCAAAAAGGCAGCGGGCGTCCTAACACTGAGAAGGTTGGCAAGGTTAATCGTGCCCAGTTAGAGGATATTGCAAACCAGAAAATGCCTGACCTCACTGCCGGGGATATGGATGCAGCGGTGAGAACGTTAGCAGGCAGTGCGCGAAGCGCCGGCATTGAAGTCGAAGGGGTAGAGTAAGATGGCAAAACTATCCAAAAAGCGTAAGCAAATGGCTGAAAAGATCGAAGCTGATAAGAACTATTCTGTTGAAGAAGCAGTATCACTTATCACTGAATTCGCTTCCGAACAATTTAAAGAATCGTTCGATGTTTCCATCAACTTGGGTGTGGATCCGCGTAAATCTGATCAAGTAGTTCGGGGTTCTACTACTTTGCCTGCCGGAACTGGTAAAGAAATTAAGGTAGCCGTATTTGCTCAGGGCGAAAATGCTGAAAAGGCGAAAGTTGCTGGAGCAGATATCGTTGGATTCGAAGATTTAGCAGAATCAATTCAAGACGGTAATATGGATTTCGACGTGGTAATCGCAACGCCAGATGCAATGCGTGTTGTAGGAAAACTGGGAACAATTTTGGGTCCTCGCGGTTTGATGCCGAATCCAAAAGTCGGAACAGTTACCCCTGACGTTGAAGGTGCTGTAAAGAACGCAAAAGCTGGGCAGGTTCGGTTTCGAACTGACAAAAACGGCATCGTTCACGGCGGTATCGGTAGAGTTGGATTCGACAGCACGGCAGTGAAGTCAAACCTTGAAGCACTATTAATAGATTTGAAGAAGGCTAAGCCATCTTCGGCTAAAGGTGTATATATAAAGAAGGTAGTACTTTCATCGACGATGGGTCCTGGACTTCTAATCGATCAATCGTCTTTAACGATTTAAGCGAGAAAAGAATCGCGGGAGCTAGACAAGTCTAGTTCTCTAATGACTTTGTGGTAATCGCCATCTGGCGATTCCATCAAAGACCGTAGGTGGGCAACAGAGTGTAGTCGTTGTTTCTTAATTTCCTACGCAGATGGTGAAACCCAATCCGGACTTTCGTGCCGGGTTCTTATCACCGAACAAACGGCCTAATCGTAGTTTGATTAGGTATTTAGCAAGGCTCATTTGAGCCCTTAATGTGAGGTTAAAAAAGTGGCAATCGGACTGGAAGACAAGAAACAAATAGTTTCGGAAGTCAATCAGGCTGCTTCTAGTGCCCTGTCTGCAGTGCTCGCGGATTACCGCGGTGTCGATGTAGACGAGCTTACTGCTCTTCGAAAAACCGCACGGGAAAACAAAGTTTATCTTCGCGTCGTTCGCAATACCTTGTTGAAGCGAGCGCTAGAAGACACTGAGTTTGAGTGCATTCAAGAAGTGCTAGTAGGACCAACTCTACTCGCATTATCCCAAGAGGATCCCGGAGCCGCCGCGCGCGTGCTCAAGGATTTCGCGAAGGAGAATGATGATTTTGAGATTAAGGCACTCTCCGTTGGTGGCAAGTTACTGCAAGCAAGTCAGATCGACGTATTGGCGAAACTTCCAACACTTGATCAGGCGAGATCTATGTTAATGAGTGTCATGTTGGCACCGGTAACAAAACTTGCACGAACTATGAATGAAGTTCCTTCCAAGGTTACTCGCGCTGTTGCAGCGGTGAGAGACCAAAAGCAGGAAGCAGCCTAATTCCATTGATAACCGTTTATTAGAATTTTTTTATTAGGAGATAAGAGTCATGGCTCTATCTAGAGAAGAAGTACTAGACGCAATCGCTGATATGTCAGTAATGGATGTAGTCCAGCTGGTAGAAGCGATGGAAGAAAAATTTGGTGTTTCAGCAGCTGCGGCTGTTGCAGCAGCTCCTGCTGCGGCCGCTGCTGATGCTGCTCCTGCTGAGGAGAAGAGCGAGTTTGACATCGTTCTTGCTGCAGTTGGTGACAAGAAGGTAAACGTCATTAAAGCAGTTCGAGGTATTACTGGCCTTGGACTGAAAGAAGCGAAAGAAATGGTAGACGGAGCTCCTTCCACCATTAAGGAAGCTGCTCCGAAAGCAGAAGCGGAAGAAGCCAAAAAAGCTTTGGAAGAAGCTGGCGCCTCCGTTGAGCTTAAGTAACAAGCGACGGCTGCAATACGATCAATACCAGGCACGGAGTTCGTGCTTGGTATTAGCTCGTGGTTGATTTTCATCGAAGTAAATCTTCGATTAGATCTCGATAGTTTTAAGAAAAACTATTGAATGTCGCAGAGTTAATCTGCCAGCACTAACAAAGAATGCGTTGTCACAAACAGCGGCATTAATTAAGAGTACAAAACGTTAGGAACACAACATGGCCTATTCTTATACAGAGAAAAAACGTATTCGTAAGAATTTCGGTAAATTGCCAAGTGCAATGGATATTCCTTATTTACTGTCTATCCAAATCGACTCTTACAGACAATTTACTCAGTCTGATACTCCTGTGGAGCAGCGCCTGGACCAAGGCTTGCACGCCGCGTTCAAATCTGTATTTCCTATTGTTAGCTATTCCGGTAAAGCAGTATTGGAATATGTGAGCTATGACTTAGGGAAACCTGCTTTTGATGTTAAAGAATGTCAGCTCAGAGGTTCGACTTATTCGGTTTCTCTGCGCGTTAAAGTTCGATTGATTCTTTATGATAAGGAATCAACAACGCAAACAATTAAAGATATTAAAGAACAAGAAGTTTATATGGGTGAAATCCCATTAATGACGGAGTCAGGTACTTTCGTAATCAATGGAACTGAACGTGTAGTTGTATCTCAATTGCATAGATCACCGGGAGTTTTCTTCGATCATGATCGAGGAAAGACACATAGCTCTGGCAAATTGCTCTACTCGGCACGGGTGATTCCTTACCGTGGTTCATGGCTGGATTTCGAGTTTGATCCTAAAGACATGGTTTATGTGCGTATTGATAGACGCCGTAAGCTTCCTGCAACTGTGCTCTTGCGGGCATTGGAATTCAGCTCAGAAGAAATTCTGGGTATGTTCTATGAGAATAACGGCTTCAAGATCACTCAGAAGAAAGATCAAGATGCTGAGATTAAGCTTAAGTTAGTCCCTGCGCGACTGCGTGGTGAAGTGCTTACCTTTCCGATTAACGATAAGAAAGGGAAGCTTATTGTGGAAGAAGGCCGCCGCATAACTTCACGCCATATTCGCCAAATGGAGACTGCAAAACTAACCGCGTTGACCATAAGCAATGATTTTCTAGTTGGAACATCGCTTGCAAAAGATATAGTCAACGAAGAGACTGGCGAAGTTCTGTTTCCTTGTAACGCGGAAATCACTGAAGAACTTATTGCAGAGTTTGTCGAGCAGGGTGTTAAAGGGTTTGAAACTATTTACACCAATGATCTCGATTGCGGACCGTTCGTATCAGATACTTTGCGCATAGACACCACGACTTCCAAGTTGGAAGCCATGGTGGAAATCTATCGCATGATGCGCCCTGGTGAACCACCTACAAAAGAATCAGCAGAAAATCTGTTTTCTAACCTGTTCTTCTCGCCTGAACGTTATGACCTTTCAGCTGTTGGTCGCATGAAGTTTAACCGCCGCTTGGGTCGTCCTGAATCTGAAGGCGAGCCAGTACT
The DNA here is from genome assembly GCA_045565735.1 of Pseudohongiellaceae bacterium. Classification (GTDB taxonomy): domain Bacteria; phylum Pseudomonadota; class Gammaproteobacteria; order Pseudomonadales; family Pseudohongiellaceae; genus UBA9145. The sequence goes on along the minus strand of JBJLER010000017.1, from coordinate 10,543 downwards.
AAGCAATGATGACATTGTTGATGTGTTAAAGACATTGGTTGGCATCAGAAACGGTTTCGGTTCGGTTGATGATATCGATCACTTGGGTAATCGCCGTATCCGTTCAGTAGGCGAGATGGCAGAGAACCAGTTCCGTGTTGGTCTGGTGCGAGTTGAGCGTGCTGTTAAAGAACGCTTAAGCATGGCTGACTCTGAAGGTTTAATGCCACAAGACATGATCAATGCGAAACCTGTTGCTGCGGCAATCAAAGAATTCTTTGGTTCTAGCCAACTGTCGCAGTTTATGGACCAGAACAATCCCTTATCAGAAGTTACTCACAAGCGTCGTGTTTCGGCATTAGGACCAGGGGGTCTTACACGTGAGCGAGCAGGTTTCGAGGTACGTGACGTACACCCAACTCATTACGGTCGTGTATGCCCGATTGAAACTCCTGAAGGTCCGAACATTGGATTGATTAATTCACTAGCAACTTATGCACGCACTAATAACTACGGTTTCTTAGAGAGCCCATATCGCAAAGTTGTTAAGAACAAAGTAACTGATGAAATCGATTATTTGTCAGCAATCGATGAAAGCGACTTCGTTATAGCCCAAGCCAGTGCGGAATTAGATAAGAAGCGTGGCTTCGTCGAAAACCTGGTAACGGTTCGCTACAAAGGCGAAACAACCTTAAAGCCAAGAGAGGAAGTGGACTATATGGATGTCGCACCACAGCAGATGGTATCTATTGCGGCAGCATTGATTCCTTTTTTGGAGCATGACGATGCTAATCGGGCATTGATGGGTTCAAACATGCAACGGCAGGCGGTTCCAACATTGAAGACAGAAAAGCCCCTAGTTGGTACGGGTATGGAGCGCAATGTTGCGCGAGACTCTGGCGTATGTGTTGTTGCATTCCGCGGCGGTGTAATCGAATCGGTAGATGCAGCGCGAATCATTGTTCGAGTTAACGATGAAGAAACAGATGCCGGTGAAGCAGGTGTAGATATCTACAACCTGACTAAGTACACCCGCTCGAATCAGAACACCTGTATTTCTCAGCGGCCTTTGGTCCGAGAAGGTGATGCAATCGCTCGCGGAGACATTCTTGCTGATGGTCCTTCTATCGACATGGGAGAACTTGCACTAGGGCAAAACATGCGTATCGCATTTATGCCTTGGAATGGCTACAACTTCGAGGATTCAATTCTTATTTCTGAGCGTGTAGTAAAAGAAGATCGATTTACTACGATTCACATTCAGGAATTAACCTGTGTTGCTCGAGACACCAAGCTTGGATCTGAAGAAATTACTGGGGATATTCCAAATGTTGGTGAAGGTGCACTGGGTAAACTGGATGAATCTGGAATCGTTTATATCGGCGCCGAAGTAAACGCTGGCGACATTCTGGTTGGCAAGGTAACGCCAAAAGGTGAAACTCAGCTTACTCCAGAAGAAAAGCTGTTACGCGCGATCTTTGGTGAGAAAGCCTCTGATGTTAAAGACACCTCTTTGCGAGTACCAACAAGTGTTAAGGGTACCGTAATCGATGTTCAAGTCTTTACTCGCGATGGTTTAGAGAAAGACCAGAGAGCAATCGATATTGAAGAATCGCAACTTGCGAAAGTGCGTAAAGATATTGATGACGAATACCGCATCGTTGAAGGAGCAACTTTCGAAAGATTGCAAAAATCCCTCGTTAATAAGGTAGTTGCTGGTGCTCCAAAGCTTAAGAAAGGCCAAAAAGTTACCAACGATTATTTGAGTAACCTGCCTCAAGATGACTGGTTCAAACTACGCATGTCCAATGACGCATTGAACAAGCAGCTTGAACGAGCAGAGGAACAGCTTAAAGAGCGAAGAAAAGAGCTTGATGAGCGCTTCGAAGACAAGAGGAAGAAACTTACTCAAGGCGACGATCTGGCGCCCGGTGTATTGAAGATCGTCAAAGTCTATCTCGCCATTAAGCGTCGAATTCAACCGGGAGACAAGATGGCAGGTCGTCACGGTAACAAGGGTGTTATCTCTGTAATCATGCCAGTGGAAGACATGCCAAATGACGATAATGGTGAGCCGGTAGATATTGTATTGAATCCATTAGGTGTGCCTTCTCGTATGAACGTAGGTCAGATTCTTGAGACTCACCTAGGTGCAGCTTCTAAAGGGTTAGGTGAAAAAATCGGCAAACTGTTAGATACGCAAAAGAAAGTTACTGAAGTTCGCAAGCTGGTGACTGAGGTCTACAACAAGATCGGTCAGCGCACCGAGAACATTAAAAGCCTGGTAGAAGAGGAGCTTTTCGAGCTAGCAGATAATCTGCGGGATGGTGTGCCCATGGCAACACCGGTGTTCGATGGAGCTGCCGAAACTGAAATCAAAGAAATGTTAAGTCTGGCGGGCATGGATGAAAGCGGTCAGGTAACTCTCTTTGACGGTCGAACTGGTGATGCATTCGACAGACCAGTGACAGTGGGCATTATGTACATGCTTAAACTGAATCACTTGGTTGATGACAAGATGCATGCTAGATCAACCGGCTCTTATAGCTTGGTTACACAACAGCCATTGGGTGGCAAAGCACAATTTGGTGGTCAACGCTTCGGTGAAATGGAAGTGTGGGCACTGGAAGCTTACGGCGCTGCGTATACCTTGCAAGAAATGTTAACCGTTAAGTCGGATGATGTTGCTGGCCGCACCAAGATGTATAAAAACATCGTGGATGGCGATCATCGAATGGAACCAGCAATGCCGGAGTCGTTTAATGTACTAGTAAAAGAAATCCGATCTCTCGGGATCGATATGGAATTGGATGTCAGTAAGTAGTCCGAACGAGTACGAGAAACGAAACCGAACAAAACATATTAGAGATTACTTAAAGCTAATCACTCATGAGTGATTAGTGGAGGAAACAGAATGAAAGACCTACTAGGTTTACTAAAATCTCAGTCACAGTCAGACGAGTTTGATTCCATTCGAATTGGACTGGCTTCTCCTGAAATGATCAGAGCCTGGTCATTCGGTGAAGTAAAGAAGCCAGAGACTATTAACTATCGTACGTTTAAACCAGAACGTGACGGTTTGTTCTGTGCAAAGATTTTTGGCCCTGTAAAGGACTACGAATGCCTTTGCGGTAAGTACAAGCGTCTTAAGCATCGTGGTGTTATTTGTGAAAAGTGCGGTGTAGAAGTCGCACTTTCTAAAGTACGTCGAGATCGCATGGGTCATATCGAGTTGGCAAGTCCAGTAGCCCACATCTGGTTTTTAAAATCGCTGCCTTCTCGAATAGGTTTGCTGTTGGATATGACCTTGCGTGATATTGAACGCATTCTTTACTTTGAGTCTTTTGTAGTTACCGATCCTGGCATGACTACTTTGGAGAAAGGCCAATTACTTACTGACGAACAATATTATGAAGCCATGGAAGAATTCAGTGATGAATTCGAAGCGAAGATGGGTGCGGAGGCAGTTCAGGCGCTCATGAAAGACATGGATGTGGACGGAGAAGTTGCAAGACTGCGGGAAGAAATCCCCGCGACTAATTCTGAAACCAAGTTGAAGAAACTTTCTAAGCGCTTAAAACTATTGGAAGCGTTTGTTAATTCAGGTAACAAGCCAGAGTGGATGGTAATGACAGTATTACCAGTACTACCACCTGACTTGCGTCCATTGGTGCCACTCGATGGCGGGCGCTTCGCAACTTCTGATCTTAACGATTTATATCGTCGAGTGATTAATCGAAATAATCGTCTTAAGCGGCTTCTTGATCTCAATGCGCCAGACATTATCGTGCGCAACGAGAAAAGAATGCTACAGGAAGCGGTTGATGCCTTGTTAGACAACGGTCGTCGCGGACGAGCTATTACTGGTTCTAACAAGCGTCCACTTAAGTCACTTGCTGACATGATTAAAGGAAAACAGGGCCGATTTAGGCAGAATCTACTCGGCAAACGGGTGGATTACAGTGGTCGCTCTGTCATTGTGGTTGGCCCTACGCTGAGACTGCATCAATGTGGATTACCTAAGAAGATGGCGTTGGAATTATTTAAACCTTTCATCTTTGGTAAGTTAGAGCGACGTGGTCTAGCTACTACTATTAAAGCCGCGAAGAAGATGGTGGAAAGAGAAACGGCTGAAGTCTGGGATATTCTCGCTGAAGTAATTCGTGAGCATCCAGTTCTACTCAACCGTGCACCTACTCTTCACCGTCTAGGCATTCAAGCATTTGAGCCGGTGCTTATCGAAGGCAAGGCGATTCAATTACACCCATTAGTGTGTGCTGCGTATAACGCGGACTTCGATGGTGACCAGATGGCGGTTCACGTGCCGCTTACTTTGGAAGCGCAACTCGAGGCTCGCACCTTGATGATGTCTACCAATAACATTCTCGCTCCGGCAAATGGTGAGCCGATCATTGTGCCTTCGCAAGACGTGGTGCTTGGTCTGTACTACATGACTCGCGAAAAAGTTAATGCATCAGGTGAAGGCATGATTTTTGCCGATGCGAAGGAAGTGCAGCGTGCCTATGATACTGGCCAGGTTGATCTGCAGGCGCGTATTAAGGTTCGCATTAATGAGAACGTTTTTAACGACGAAGGCGAAACTGAAACTCGAAGTGGAATTGTAGATACCACGGTAGGTCGAGTGCTGCTTTACAACATCGTGCCAGATGGTCTGCCATTCGAAATGGTTAACCAGAAGATGGCGAAGAAACCAATTTCGCAAATTCTTAACGCTTGTTATCGAAATGTTGGTTTGAAGGAAACCGTTATTTTCGCTGACCAACTGATGTATACCGGTTACGCTTACTCAACGCGTTCTGGTTCTTCGATCGGTGTTAATGACTTTGTTATACCAGAAGAGAAGGCAGCCATTATTGGTCAAGCCAACTCCGAAGTGGAAGAAATTGAAGCACAGTTTGCTTCTGGTCTCGTAACTCAAGGCGAGAAGTACAACAAAGTTATTGATATCTGGTCTCGCGCCAATGACATCGTTGCTAAGTCAATGATGGAAGGCCTGTCCAGTGAAACCGTAATAAACAAAGAAGGAGTTGAAGAACAGCAAGAGTCCTTTAACTCCGTTTATGTTTATGCAGATTCCGGAGCTCGAGGTTCTCCTGCCCAGATTCGTCAGCTTGCTGGTATGCGCGGATTGATGGCTCGTCCGGATGGTTCGATTATCGAAACACCAATTACCGCGAACTTCCGCGAAGGTTTGAGCGTATCGCAATACTTTACTTCAACTCACGGTGCTCGAAAGGGCCTCGCGGATACCGCGCTTAAGACTGCGAACTCTGGTTACCTAACCAGACGCTTAGTGGACATTTCACAAGACTTGGTAATTACCGAACACGATTGTGGCACCGAGCAGGGTCTAACCATGGCTCCAATCATCGAAGGCGGCGACATCATTGCACCTCTAGGTGATCGAGTATTAGGTCGAGTGCTTGCTGGAGATGTTGTTGAAGAAGATAGTGGTGACGTTATCGCCGAAGCAGGCACCATGATCAATGAACGCATGGTAGATCAATTAGAAACTTGCGGTGTTGACCAGGTTTATGTGCGTTCACCAATCACTTGTGAAACCCGATTTGGTATTTGTAGTCAGTGTTATGGTCGCGACCTCGCGCGTGGCCACGTGGCTAACGTGGGTGAAGCAGTAGGTGTGATTGCTGCACAGTCAATCGGTGAGCCTGGTACACAGTTGACAATGCGTACGTTCCACATCGGTGGTGCTGCATCTCGTGCAACGGCCAGCGACAACATTCAGGTTAAGAACGCCGGTACGATTCACTTGAGCAACATGAAGACGGTTGAGAACACCAGGGGAGAGCTTGTTGTTGTATCCCGTTCTGGCGAGTTAATCGTAAACGACCTAAATGGTCGAGAAAGAGAACGTTACAAGCTTCCGTACGGTGCGTTAATTACTGTTGGTAAGAATGTGGAAGTTGAAGCAGGTCAGGTGGTAGCAACCTGGGATCCACATACTCACCCAATTGTTTCTGAAGTGGCTGGTAAAGTTGCTTTCGAATCAATGGAGGAAGGAATTACGGTTCGTGAACAAACTGACGAGATTACTGGTCTTTCAAGTATCTCTGTTATCGATCCGGCAGAACGTGCTTCCTCTGCGAAAGAATTACGTCCGGCGGTTAACGTTGTTGATAAGAAAGGCAAGGAAGTTTGTTTGCCGGGTACCAATGTACCGGCTCATTACTATTTGCCAGCCAACGCCATTATCGGTCTGAAAGATGGCGCTGACTTAAACATCGGTGACGTAATTGCACGTATTCCGCAGGAAGGCTCGAAGACTCGTGACATCACCGGAGGTCTGCCACGAGTTGCTGACTTGTTCGAAGCACGTAAGCCGAAAGAGCCAGCAATTCTTGCAGAAATTTCCGGTACTGTAAGTTTTGGTAAGGAAACGAAAGGCAAGCGTCGGCTGGTTATTACGCCTAAGGATGGTGTAAACCCAATCGATGGTTCTGATCATTACGAAACTTTGATACCGAAGTGGCGTACCATGGCTGTGTTCGAAGGTGAGCATATCGAAAAAGGTGAAGTTGTATCTGAAGGCCCACCGACACCACATGACATCTTGCGCTTGAAAGGAGTTGAAGCGCTAGCTCAATACATCGTCAATGAAGTGCAGGATGTTTATCGATTGCAAGGCGTGCGTATTAACGATAAGCACATCGAAGTTATCGTGCGTCAAATGCTGAGAAAAGTTGAAATCACTCAAACGGGTGATTCCAACTTAATTAAAGGGGAGCAGCTCACGTATACTCAGATTCTTGAGATCAATGATAATCTGCAAGAAGAAGAGAAGCAGCCGGCGAAATTTGATCGCATGCTCCTGGGTATTACTAAGGCATCCCTTGCTACTGAATCTTTTATCTCTGCGGCATCGTTCCAGGAAACTACGCGAGTACTCACCGAAGCGGCAGTTACTGGGAAGCGTGATTTCCTCCGCGGATTGAAAGAGAATGTTGTAGTTGGGCGTCTAATACCTGCAGGTACTGGATTGGCTTACCACGACGCACGCAAGAAGGCGAGCCTAGAAGAAGCAGAGCTAGAAGTGTCAGCTAGTGATGTAGAAGCTGCGCTCAGTGAAGCCCTTAGCGAAAAGGCTGAAGGCTAGGAAATCTGCGGGATTCAGGCTCGAAAACAGTTGACTCAAAGATGCGAGATTATTAAACTCTCGCATCTTTTTGAGTTGAGACTCAGGGTTTTTTGAAAACTCATTAAGGATCCTGAATAAATCTGAGCTTCACGAAGAAATAGAGAAATTAATAAACGTACATGGCAACAATTAATCAATTAGTCCGCAAGCCCCGAAAGAGCAAGATCTCCAAGAGTGACGTGCCTGCCTTGCAACGCTCGCCGCAAAAGCGTGGTGTTTGCACTAGGGTATATACCACGACACCTAAGAAGCCTAATTCTGCTTTACGTAAAGTTTGCCGTGTTCGATTAGTAAATGGTTATGAGGTCACGTCTTACATCGGTGGTGAAGGTCACAATTTGCAAGAACACTCAGTTGTTCTGATTCGCGGTGGCCGTGTAAAGGATTTGCCAGGTGTGCGCTATCACACTGTGCGCGGCAGTCTCGACACCTCTGGTGTTTCTGAAAGGAAGCAAGGTCGCTCCAAGTATGGAGCAAAACGACCCAAGTAGTCACTTTCATAATTTATAGAGCTCTGCGGTATCACAAGCGTATGGAGTGCGCGGCTCATCGTAGCTCTTAAAACATAACGATGAGATTGAGTAAGGCCAGGTGTTGGTTAGAAGTTTTTAGTTAACGAAGAATCCTGGATTAACCTGAATAAAAACAGAGGTCGCATATGCCTAGACGTAGAGTAGTGGCGAAACGTGAAGTCTTGCCAGATCCAAAATTCGGAAGCAAAGTCCTAGCTAAATTCATGAACCACGTTATGGTCGACGGCAAGAAGTCAGTTGCCGAGAAGATCGTATACGGTGCATTGGATGTAGTGGCAGAGAAGACTGGCTTCGATCCCTTAGAAGTTTTCGAAAAAGCCTTAGAAAGTATCGCACCTATGGTCGAGGTAAAGTCTCGCCGTGTTGGTGGTGCTACTTATCAAGTTCCTGTGGAAGTAAGAGCAGAGCGCCGCAATGCACTGGCCATGCGCTGGTTAGTTGAGCATTCCCGTTCTCGTGGTGAAAAGTCCATGGCCCTTCGTCTAGCTGGAGAAATTGCTGATGCTTCAGAAGGGCGCGGAAGTGCCGTTAAGAAGCGCGAAGATGTGCATCGTATGGCCGAAGCCAACCGTGCTTTTTCACATTATCGTTTTTAATTAATTTTTTATTTTGAGGGTAAAGCTGTGGCTAGAAAACACCCCCTAAGCCGTTATCGCAACATTGGAATCGCAGCGCACGTAGACGCCGGTAAGACAACCACTACAGAGCGTGTACTTTTCTACACCGGTATTTCACACAAAATAGGCGAGGTACACGACGGTGCTGCGGTTATGGATTGGATGGAACAAGAGCAAGAACGTGGAATCACAATTACATCCGCGGCGACTACTTGTTTTTGGACCGGAATGGACAGCCAGTACGATGAGCATCGTATTAATATCATTGATACTCCGGGACACGTTGACTTCACTATTGAGGTAGAGCGTTCACTGCGTGTATTGGATGGTGCGGTGGTTGTACTTTGTGCTTCTTCTGGTGTGCAACCTCAAACTGAAACAGTTTGGCGTCAGGCCAACCGTTACGAAGTTCCTCGCATGGTCTTCGTCAACAAAATGGACCGTGCTGGTGCTGACTTCCTGAAAGTAGTCGAGCAAATGAAAGAGCGCCTAGGCGCGAATGCCGTTCCATTGCAACTAGCAATCGGCGCGGAAGACGAGTTTAAGGGAGTAATCGACCTGGTTAAAATGAAGTCCATTATCTGGAGCGAAGAAGACCAGGGCACTACTTTTGAATATCAGGATATCCCTGCTGACCTACAGGGTCTCTGTGATGAATGGCGGGAGCACATGCTCGAGGCTGTTGCGGAGGCCAATGAAGAAGTCATGGATAAATACTTAGATGAAGGCAATCTAACCGAAGAAGAGATAATGAGTGCTATTCGTCAGCGCACATTGGCTAATGAAATCGTTCCTGTGCTTTGCGGATCTGCATTTAAGAACAAAGGTGTGCAAGCTGTGCTGGATGCAGTAATTGATTACATGCCGGCGCCAACGGAAGTAAAAGAAATCGAAGGCGTGAAAGAAGATGGAACCGAAGTTACCTGTCCGGCTGATGATGATGCACCATTTGCCTCACTGGCATTCAAGATTGCGACTGACCCATATGTAGGGACACTTACTTTTTTTCGTGTTTACTCTGGTACGCTAAATTCTGGTGACACAGTGTTTAATCCACTGAAGTCCAAGAAAGAGCGTGTAGGCCGTATGGTGCAGATGCACTCCAATTCCCGTGAAGAAATTAAAGAAGTACTTGCTGGTGACATTGCTGCTGCAATTGGTCTCAAAGATGTAACTACTGGTGAAACTCTTTGTGATCCCGGCAACATTGTGACTCTGGAAAAGATGGATTTTCCAGAGCCGGTTATTTCTGTTGCGGTTGAGCCAAAGAGTAAGGCAGACCAGGAAAAGATGAGTATCGCCCTTGGCAAACTTGCTCAAGAGGATCCGTCTTTCCGTGTAGAGTCTGACGAGGAATCAGGTCAAACAATCATCTCGGGGATGGGAGAATTACACCTCGACGTCCTCGTAGATAGAATGCGAAGAGAATTTTCCGTCGAGGCCAATATAGGCAAACCACAAGTGGCCTATCGTGAAACTATTAAGAAGTCAGTTGAGATTGAAGGCAAGCACGTTAAGCAATCTGGTGGTCGCGGTCAGTACGGGCATGTTTGGTTGCGCCTCGATCCATTGGATCCTGATGCTGAATACGAATTCGTCAATGAAATCGTTGGTGGTGTAGTGCCGAGGGAATACATTCCTGCGGTTGATAAAGGTGTGAAGGAGCAGATGCAAAACGGATGTCTTGCAGGGTATCCGTTATTGGCAATGAAGGTAACTCTTTACGATGGTTCCTTCCACGATGTGGACTCCAGTGAAATGGCATTTAAGATTGCTGGCTCACTTGCACTTAGAAAAGGTGCATTGGAAGCGGATCCTGCATTATTAGAACCCATGATGGCAGTTGAAGTGGTAACTCCAGAAGAATACATGGGTGACGTAATGGGTGATTTGAACCGTCGTCGCGGCATGGTTGGTGGTATGGATGATAGCCCAACTGGAAAAGTTATTACTGCAGATGTTCCTTTGGCAGAGATGTTCGGTTATGCAACTGACTTACGTTCTGCAACTCAAGGGCGTGCAACTTACACAATGGAATTTAAGCAGTATGCAGAAGTTCCGGGAAACATTGCTGATTCAATTATTGATAACACCGCTACGTAACGGTTAAGAAAATAGAGAGGCTAAGAAAGTGGCGAAGGAAAAATTTGAAAGAACGAAGGTACACGTAAACGTAGGAACGATTGGTCATGTTGACCATGGAAAGACAACGTTAACGGCCGCACTGACTAAGGTAT
>JBJLER010000016.1:0-12956 GCA_045565735.1 Pseudohongiellaceae bacterium | reverse complement strand
GGGCAGAAGCGTGTTTCGGGAAAATGGTCACAGGCGAATACTTCGTATTCATTAGGCAGACTGGCAGCCGAAGGCAGCTGACCAACTGGTAGCATTGAGGGCTTTAAACCTTTTGGAGGCGTGAAGTGCCATAGCCAGAGGTACTCGTTAGAATCTTGGGTCTCGCCTGCAATAAAGTCCACCGTCATAGAATAGGCAACAGGTAAATCGAGTTCGCGAAGAGTTAACCCATGAAAACTCTTGCCGGCAACAAGATCAATTTGGCGGGTAAGGTAGCCGGCAGAGACTACTTGCCCGCCTTCTACACCGTAGATAAATCCTTGCGCTCTAATTTCGTTGTCCTGTTTTGCCCAAACTACTGGACCATCGTAGCCATGGTAATGATTGCCGTCATCCTCACGATAGGCAAGTCGTCCGCCATCCGCGTAGAATGTTCCCCGCCCCGCAAGTTCGCCGATGGGACTATAGAAGGCGGGTAGATCGCTGACCTTTAATAATTCCTCGCCGCACGCATAGTTGAAAAGTATTGCATGCCCCATGACTAAGGCCATTGATACTTTTGATAACATCTTGCTGATAAGGTTAAGGGTTACCATTGCCAGACCCCGCGACAGAATTTGTCTGTTCCCCATATTGGAGTATTTGTAATTACCTACTTGATTGCAATTTCAATGTCTTACTATTTTTAATCTGACTTTTGTGGGTTTAATTTCTTCATTTATATCTATACCTAAAAAGTGGGTTGGTCTACTGGCAATAATATGACTGGGACCATTTCACTATACTGAAACCAGTCTCCATCTATTCGCATGATGTTTTCTCCATCATCGTCTAAGCGAATAGTGCCGGTAAACTCCACATCTAATCTAGGAATGCGAATAATAATATTGCGTCCATTGATCTGAACTGTATCCGCTGGCATTCCATAAATACCCATGCCACCGCTGATTAGTGCAGCCGCGTACTGGCCTTCCCGCAAGGAAAAGGTAAATGCTAGATTCGTACTATCTCTGCCAATCACTAAAGGCCCTTCCCACGAACCTACTAAGGAGGGAAGGTTTTCATCGTCTTGCGCAACGACTAGGTTTGTTGTCACAAAGAATAGAAATAACGCGAAAATTGGTTTCGTCATAAGTAAAATGTTAAATCAGCTAAGGTACTTCAAGCAAAACAATTTTTAGCGGAACAAATTAAGATCTATGGAATCTGCCATCGCTTTATAACCTGTATCATTAGGATGTAGGTTGTCTTCAGTAAATGAAGGCAGTATGCGTTTTGGTTCGCTCGGGTCACGCACTACTGCATCAAAGTCGATTACGCCGTCGAATTCTCCACTATTTCGGATAAAGTCATTAACAGCCTGACGCTCTGTTTCTCCCTCTTCGCTGTAATAAATTGCATCTTGAAATGGAGTTAGTGTTGCACCGATAATTTTTATTCCGCGAGCATGAGCTCTAGCAATAATGTTTCTGTAACCACTAATTATTATTTCCGATTTGATTGGCGTTCCAGTTTCCATGGTGGCCATTCCAATATCATTAATTCCTTCCAGCAGTACCATATGAGTTACTTTATTTAGGGCTAAAACATCTCGTTCAAATCTGGCTTGTAGGTTTTGCCCAAATTGGGGGCTGTTTTCAGCTGAGACTCGGTTGCCACTAATACCAGCATTAACTATTGCGAACTTTCTTATGGAACTGTCGTTGAATATTCTCCTGGTAAAATGATTCGGCCAACGTTGATTTTCAGAATCAGTAGATCCCCAACCATCGGTTATTGAATCGCCAACTGTCGCAATTGTAGATAAATCTTCGTTATTAATTACATCTATTGCAGTTAACAAATTCCAGGCTGGGGTTTGCGATTGCATAGGGAAAGTAATGCTCTTTGTATAATTGCCGGGCTCAGAAACATAGTTAGTTTGGTTGGAAAGGGCGTGGGCAGTTAAGAATCCTGTTTCCTCAGGCAAATAAATGCTTACGCTTAAGTTTAAGAGCTCGGGAACATCAGCCGTAATCGCATCGCTAAAGACTACCGCTCCCCTAGGGAGATTTATAGATTCCTGCCCATTAAAAGTAACTGATAGCGCAGAATTACTTGAGATGGTGCTGTTACTTTCTTGCAAGGCAACACTTACAGCGCCGATGTTGATAGCTTGGTCTCCATGATAGTTAGAGAAACGTAAGCGAAATGCTTCACCCCCGACAGATGTATGAACAATCAAGCGCAAAGTTTGATTATTTACCGATTGATAATCATTGTTTCCCGGAGGAAGAGTGCTGGGACTTGTGGCCCAAGTAGTAATCCAGCGAGGATCGTTGTGTTCTTGAGCGCTGACTGTCAGCGCATACAATAGCATTAATGTACAAACTGTGAGACGAAAGATTGATGGTCTAAATTCCATTCTGTTTTCCATTAAGAACATTAGTAAGAGTTAACCACAGAACTATGCAGATTGAAAACCAAGACTTTTGTTGCGGCGCGCCTGGGCGCTTGATATAAAGCGCGCACCGATAGTTTGCATAATGAGTTTAAAAAGTATTGATATGACGGAAATTCTGCCTGCTGTAGAAATAGAATCTCCTCCTGGCGTTAAAGTAAATGCTTCAATAATCTGGCTCCATGGACTGGGAGCAGACGGTAGTGATTTTGCGCCCATTGTCCCGCAACTTAATCTACCTACTGAATTTGGAATACGATTTGTATTTCCACATGCTCCATCTATTTCTGTAACCATTAATAATGGTTTCGTAATGCCTGCCTGGTACGACATCAAACAGTTAGATGTTGACCGTCATGTCGATGAGGTGCAACTAATGCAATCTGCTCGATGGGTACATAACTTAATCGAGAGGGAAATAGAACGAGGTGTATCCAGTGAGCGCATAATCATAGCGGGCTTTTCTCAGGGTGGTGCGGTGTCTTTCGAAGCTGCACTCACCTATGACAAACCCCTGGCTGGAATATTGGCACTCTCTACTTACTTTGCTACTGCTAATAGTATTAAGATCAATCCACTCCACAACTCGATTCCAATTTTCATCTGCCATGGTTCTCTCGATCCGGTTGTTCCGGAGTCTCTTGGACGCAAGAGTCTGGCGACTCTACAAAATTTAGGGTTCGTTCCTGAATATAATAGCTACCCTATGGAACACGCGGTTTCTCCGCATGAAATTAAAAATATTGCTGCCTGGATTAGCCGTATTTTGGGCTCAGAATAAAACTGTTGACCTTAGAGCTAACTCTAAGCTTATACTACCTCCTTGTTATTCCCCGAATAAGGCGTATTTCGGTTTTGGAAATGCTTAAAATCAGTCAATTAGCGGCGAAAACAGGGCTCTCTGCTCACACTATCCGCTTCTACGAAAAGCATGGCTTAATCAGTGCCAGTGAGCGCAGTGAGGCGGGTTATCGCTACTATAACGATGCCGATATTCGCCGTGCTCAATTTGTGAAAACTGCACGCAATATTGGTTTTTCCCTCGAAGATATTTCCCAATTACTCTCAATAAGAGTTGATAAAACCAGCCATAGTTGCCAGGAAGTAACTGACATTACTCAACACAAACTCGACGAGGTAAACGCCAGGCTCGAGGAACTGCAGTCCATGCAAAATACTCTAGAAGTACTCTTGGAGAGTTGTTGTGGTGGACCGGAAAATGCGACTCACTGCTCTATTATGGAAGCCTTGGAAGCGAATGATGTTAAAAACACTAGGAGCGTTGCGTAATGAATTTCTTAACAAATTTTTGGAATCTGGTTATTGAAAGTGCGCCTTGGTTATTGGCTGGATACTTGCTTGCTGGAATTATTAAGCAAGTCATACCCAGTAGCTGGGTCGAAAAACAATTAGCGCAACCTGGCTTTGTTTCCATCGTTAAGGGTGCTTTTATTGGGGCGCCATTACCACTTTGTTCATGCGGAGTAATTCCAACTGCGTTAGCAATCCGTAAAGCTGGCGCATCGAAAGGTGCAACTTCTTCCTTCCTAGTTGCTACTCCAGAAACAGGAGTGGATTCGATTTCATTTTCCTATGCAGTGCTCGGACCTATCTTTGCCTTGATGCGACCAATCGGAGCATTAACCAGCGCAATTATTGCCGGTGTATTAGTAAACATAATGGATAAAGAAGAAGACGAAGCAGTAGAAGAAGTTGCAGAAGCCAGTAGCTGTTGCAGCAAAAAGCAACAGGAAAAAGAATTAGTTTCTCCATTGAATGAGCGATTCGTTTCTGCAATTAAATACGGCTATGGCCGGATGATTGCTGATACGGCGAAATGGTTGGCAATCGGACTACTAGCTGCAGCGGTAATCACCACCATTGTGCCTCAGTCGTTCTTTTTACTATGGGGTGATGGATTAGTAGCCATGATCATCATGGTTATTGTCGGGCTGCCAATGTATATCTGTGCAACTGCTTCTACTCCCGTTGCGGCGAGCCTGTTGTTTGCTGGAATCTCTCCTGGAGCCGCGTTGGTTTTTATGCTGACCGGACCTGCGACTAATATTGCCACTATGGGAGTCATCAAAGAGCAACTGGGGATAAACTCTCTGGTTGCGTATCTAATTGGTGTCATTGGAACCGCGATCATTTGTGGCTTAATGCTGAACGAACTCTATCAATGGTTCTCCTGGCCATTGCAATTATCCATGGCTGAACACGGAGAGCACTATCCGCTTTGGCGACAATTAGCAGCAATTGCATTAGTTGGATTAATCGCGCGGGTTTGGGTGCAACCACTGTTCACCAAAAAAGACACCTTGTTACCAACCGCTAAGCAAGCCTGATTGGACTAGTTTTCCTTTCTATAAACTCCAGCTATACGATGATCGGTATCTAAGTCGAACAGGACGTCTGCCTTGACTGGCAGATATTCCAGACAGTGGCGGGTTAGACGTTCGTAATGCTGAATGAATCTGGCTAATTGCTCCTCATCCATAATGCCTGGTGAGTCGAGGGGGCCGATTTTCTTCAGCTTTTCTTCCTGTAACGAGCGCCACTCGGATACTTGTTTGAATGAGGGGGCTTTCAACATAATGAGCAAATCGAGTTGGTCAAAAGCTGATTGATACTGTCCAGCTAATTGATAATTTACATACTCGCGCCAGCTGCCATCTGCATCTTCAGTCTTTTCGAGTTCGTTTATCGGTCGCTTAATGTCCCCCGTGACTTGTGGCGGAGCACCTACAAACCAGCCCTCTAGAATCACTGCATCTATAGGTCCTATAAGTTTTTGCCAGTCTTCTGTTCCACAGCGATCGTCAATGGCCTTATTAAAGCGGGGTAGTTTGCACACTTGTTTGGCCTTTAGATTTTTTAGCTCTTTTAATTTAGCCATTAATAGTGAAATGTCATGAGTCCCTGGCACTCCCCGGGTGGCCAATAAAGGATGCTGACTTTCTGCCAATTGGTTACGTTCTGATTGTGTCAAATAGAAATCATCGATGGAAAAATTTGCGACTCTAAATTCGCGTGCACTCAGCAAAGTAACTAATAATTTCCCCAAAGTTGTTTTTCCTGTGCCTTGTGCACCATTAATCCCTACATTTAAAGTATGCTCAGAATCGAGTGTTCGATTTGCGATTAAATCTATCAATGGAACAAAGAACTCAAGGGCATCTTCTCGATAAGAATCAGGAAGCACTTCATTCTCTACAAAGTCACTAATTAGTTGTGAATACATTGTGAATAACCGGCGAATAAGTTGCTAATAAACGCAATGACTATTAGATATTACAGTGGCGAGAATAAAAGGATCAATTACTAAATGCAGAAGAAATTCTCACTGTGTTACGATGGGGCTAACACCTTTCTTGTACTGTTTCTTTTGTATTAACCGAGTAGTTTTTGATAAATGAAGTCTCCGATACTTCCAGAGCGGCCATTGCTTATCTCGCCAACCTTGGCGGCAACTATTGGCTTGGAAGAAGCAGTAATGCTACAAGCCATTGCTGATTTGATTGAATATCGCGAAAAGATTAAGCGCAACGATGATTCTTCACTAGCTTGGATTAAAGTGAGTTATCCCGAGCTAGAATCACTTTTGTCTTTTTGGGGTCTCTCAGAAATTAAACGGATTCAAGAAAGTCTTCAAAATCTCGGAATGATCAGAATTGAGGCGGTAGACTCAAAAGCAAAAATCTTCCTTGCTATAAATGATCAGGCTCATCCCAAGAAAAAACCAAAGCAAGGCAAACAGAAACCAAAAATTCCACCTGCTATCAGCAGCTCAGGACATATCCCTGCAGACTGGCAACCTGACCAGAACTGGATTCGCCTCTGTAAACAGCATTTCATTCCAGAAGACTTTATTAAGCAATTGGTCCCCGAGTTTGTTAACTACTGGAGGGATAGGGGGCAATCCCGTTTTTCATGGGGCAACGCCTTCTATAAGCACGTATTAAAAGAATGGCGCAATGAGCAAACTCGTCGTGGTGCACATGAGCTGGCCAGTACAATGTCAGCTGACTGGATTCCAAGCCCAGACGCCATGGGCATCCTGGAGAATGCAGGTATTAACCCAAGCTTTATTCAAGATGCAGTGCCGGAGTTCGTTTTGTATTGGCGTGAGCGGGGTGCAGTCCACGGCGCGTGGAATACAAAATTTATTGAACACATCCGTCGTCAATGGGCGAAATTCACGACTTCATTTGGGCGTGATGATACCCCCAAGCAAATACTAGATGATTGGCAACCAAGTTTGGATTGCTATGAAATATTACAATTAGCGGAGATTGACGAAAAGTGGGCGCGCAGCCGTGTTCCGGAGTTTGTGCTGTATTGGAGAGACAGCCAACAAGTAAAAT
Organism: Pseudohongiellaceae bacterium; assembly: GCA_045565735.1. Classification (GTDB taxonomy): domain Bacteria; phylum Pseudomonadota; class Gammaproteobacteria; order Pseudomonadales; family Pseudohongiellaceae; genus UBA9145. The sequence goes on along the minus strand of JBJLER010000016.1, from coordinate 6,149 downwards.
CATCCTGGAACACAGTGTTCCTGCAATTTATTAAACAAGATTGGGCAAGACAGTTAAAAAAATTGGAAAGTGCTGAAATAGCAAATGCAGAAAATCAATCCATTACTGGATCAGGCAAGCAACGACTTAAAGAAAAGTTCCAGCAATTCGCCGACCGAAGCTGGGCAGAGTAGTTCGGCAATAACACACGCTGCGGATAGAGTTGCAGAATCTGATCAAGATTATGTCAATGATCGGGAACTTGATCACGTGGATGCGGTAAACCAAATATTCGCAGAATTTGAGTTTGCCTATCACAATCAATTTCATAAAGCTTTTGCCGAAGTCGAGGCCTTAGTCATTGCGAAAAAATATTGGCTCAGCAATTTGGAAAGATATTCCCCGGGACAGATCGTTGCTGCGGCCAAACATGTCATTCAATCTCAAGATTATCTACCTTCAATTGCGGCTTTTATTCGAGCCTGCGAAGCTGGAACAGATTTATTTGGGCTTCCATCAGTCAGGCAGGCTTATGTCGAAGCGTGTTCCGCTTCATCGCCTAAAAAGGAATTTAACTGGAGTCATGAAGCGGTTTACCACGCGGGAAGGGCTGCGGGATGGTACTTTTTAGCAAATGAACCAGAAGCTACCGCCTTTCCGGTATTCGAATACCATTATGAACAATTGTGTCGGCGAGTTATCTATGGTGAAGAGCTCACTATCGAAGCGCCAGAAGCACTTAGTGATAAAGTGGAACGCAAACTGGATAAAGAAGAAGCTAAGGCCAGGCTTACAAAATTAAAGAAAGATCTAAATCTCTAATTTAGCCATCCAACTTTTTGTATTTCATTCGCGTAGGTTGAGCCGTATCACCCAAGCGCTTCTTTCTATCGGTTTCATAATCTGAATAATTGCCTTCGTGAAAGATGACTTCACTGTCGCCTTCGAACGCAAGAATATGGGTACATATGCGATCTAGAAACCAGCGGTCGTGTGAAACCACAATCGCACTACCCGGAAATGCCAACAGCCCTTCTTCCAAAGCGCGCAAGGTTTCCACGTCAAGATCGTTAGTTGGCTCGTCCAATAGTAAAACATTACCTCCGCGTTTAAGTAGCTTGGCCATATGCAGTCTGTTGCGTTCGCCACCGGAGAGATCTTTTACATGTTTCTGTTGATCGCCGCCACGAAAATTAAATCGACTGGCATAGGCTCGCGAGGATATTTCATATTTACCAATCTGAATAAGATCCTGCTCATTGGATATTTCTTGCCAGACTGTGTTCTCACCGTTTAGCTCGTCCCGACTTTGATCAATATAAGCAAGTTCTACAGTTTCACCAAGATCGATGCTGCCAGAATCCGGTTGTTCTGTTCCAATCAATATGCGCAAGAAAGTCGTCTTTCCAGCGCCATTTCCACCGATAATGCCGACGATACTTCCTTTCGGCACGGAGAAGTTTAGGTTATCGATTAAGGTCTTGTTCCCAAAACCCTTGCAGAGATTGTTCACTTCCAACACTTTATCCCCTAAGCGCGGGCCCGGCGGAATATAGAGTTCTTGGGTTTCGTTGCGTTTTTGGAAATCCTGAGAATTTAGTTCTTCGAAGCGGGCTATGCGTGCCTTGCTCTTTGATTGTCTGCCTTTGGGATTTGCCTGCACCCACTCAAGTTCAGATTTGATCGTGCGTTCGTGGGCGGCATGCTGTTTCTCTTCAACAGCGAGGCGTTTTTCTTTTGCTTCTAACCAGGCACTGTAGTTACCTTCATATGGAATGCCATGGCCCCGGTCTAATTCAAGTATCCAGCCGGCAGCATTGTCGAGAAAGTAACGGTCGTGGGTGATCGCAACGACAGTGCCGGGATACTCTTGTAGAAATCGCTCCAACCAGGCAACACTTTCAGCATCGAGGTGGTTAGTTGGCTCATCCAGCAGCAACATGTCCGGTTTGGAAAGGAGCAATTGACACAAGGCAACGCGACGTTTTTCACCACCAGACAAATGACTTACCGATTCTTCCCAGGGTGGAAGTCGCAATGCGTCCGCGGCAATTTCCAATGTTCTTCCGATCTGCCAACCATCGACGGCATCGATGGCATTCTGGAGTTCTCCCTGTCTCTCCAGTAGTGTATTCATTTCATCCTCTTCTATGGGCTCCGCAAACTTGTCGCTTATGGCATTGAATTTCTCAATCAACCCTATGATATCTTTTATACCGTCTTCCACATTGCCACGCACATCTTTAGATTCATCAAGTTCTGGTTCTTGTGGCAAGTAACCGATATTTAATCCAGGTTGTGGGCGAGCTTCACCGTTAATCTCTTTATCTCTGCCTGCCATTATGCGCAAGAGAGTCGACTTACCGGCTCCGTTTAATCCTAAGACGCCAATCTTTGCCCCTGGGAAAAAGGAAAGTGAGATGTCCTTAAGAATTTCTCGTTTAGGGGGTACTACCTTGCCAACACGATGCATCGTGTAAACAAACTGCGACATTCTTTACTCCAATGAGACCTGAAAAACGAAGGCCGTATTATTGCATACGATATATCGTGTTTCTTATATAAAATCCGGGATAAAACCCCAATATCTTGATGCTCATCTAAGAGTCATCGGGTAGAATAGCGCCTTCAAAAATACCCGCCTCAGTCAATGGAGTAGTTAATGTTCAAAAGCGGTACCAGCCTATCGGAATTTGATCCAGAAATTAGCGCAGCTATCGAAGCAGAAAAGACACGTCAGGAAGAACATATCGAACTGATTGCATCAGAAAACCACACCAGCCCATTTGTTATGGAAGCGCAGGGTTCGGTTCTCACCAATAAATATGCAGAAGGCTACCCAGGAAAACGCTACTACGGTGGCTGCGAAAATGTCGACGTAGTCGAGGAATTGGCAATCGCTCGAGCTAAGGAATTATTCCAGGCTGACTTTGTCAACGTACAGCCTCATTCTGGTTCAGGGGCAAATGTCGCTGCTTACATGGCGATGTTGCAACCGGGAGATTTGCTACTAGGTATGAGTCTGGCTGACGGGGGACATTTGACACACGGTGCTACAGTAAGTTTTTCTGGAAGAATATATAAGTCGGTTCAATACGGTTTAAACAGTGAAACCGGTGAGATCGATTATGACCAGGTAAACGATCTGGCACAGGAGCATAAGCCCAAATTGATTGTTGCTGGATTCTCAGCCTATTCAAGGGTCATTGATTGGCAGAAATTCAGAGAAATAGCGGACAGTGTTGGTGCCTATTTTCTGGTAGATATGGCGCACGTGTCTGGATTAATCGCTGCGGGTGTTTACCCAAGCCCTGTAAACATTGCCGATGTTACGACTACTACCACTCATAAAACCTTGCGCGGACCAAGAGGAGGTTTGATCTTGGCCCGGGCTAATCCTGAACTGGAAAAGAAACTGAACTTTGCTGTATTTCCAGAAAGTCAGGGAGGGCCTCTCATGCACGTAATTGCAGCCAAAGCAGTTTGCCTAAAAGAAGCAATGAGTGAAGAATTCGTTAGCTACCAAAAACAAACAGTGGAAAATGCGAGAGAGATGGCGAAGGTATTTATTGATAGAGGATTCGATGTTGTTTCTAATGGAACTGATGATCATTTGTTTTTGCTTAGCTTAATCAAACAAGGCATTACCGGAAAGGATGCAGATGCCGCATTAGGCCATGCTAATATTACAGTTAATAAAAATGCTGTACCCAATGATCCCAATCCTCCATTTGTAACCAGTGGACTGCGAATTGGTTCACCAGCTATAACAACCAGAGGATTTAAGCAGGAAGAAGTGAATAAACTAACATCCTGGATGTGTGACATCCTGGATGACATCAACAGCGAAGATAAGATTGCAGAAATAAAAGCTAAAGTAATTGAGCTTTGTTCTCTATTTCCTGTGTATCAAAAATAATTTTAATAAAGCTGCAAATACTCAAGGATTTTTATGCATTGCCCTTTTTGTGGTGCCGTTGACACTAAGGTTATAGATTCTCGTTTAGCGTCTGAGGGTAATCTTGTTCGCAGAAGACGTGAGTGCATTACGTGTGAAGAGCGGTTCACAACTTACGAATCAGCTGAACTAGTAATGCCACGAATTATTAAGCAAGATGGAATTCGTGAACCATTCAATGAAGACAAGCTTTTCGCAGGATTATCAAAGGCATTAGAAAAACGGCCAGTAAGCATAGAAAAAGTCGAAGAGGCGGTTAATCGTATCAAAGCCGATCTTCGTTCTACCGGAGAAAGAGAGATTCATTCCCGTAATGTGGGCGAGCAAGTAATGAAAGAACTGCGTGATCTCGACGAAGTCGCATTTGTACGCTTTGCCTCTGTCTACCGCAGCTTTAAAGACCTCAATGAGTTTAGAGAAGAGATTGACAGACTCTCAAAAGACAGCTCCAGTTAGTCCACTAAATATCCTCAATTCTGATAGAATCGTCACCCCTTAAGCGATTTGGCTGGATTTGTTCGCTACCCCGTCAATCCGGTGATGGAGACAAAGAGTTTTTGTTATGAAGACTCTAGAAAATTTACAGAAAGATAAATCGGTTCTTGAATGGCCAGTCTATATGCGGCGAGCGATAGACCTGGCTGGAATCGTATTGTCTGCAACTCCAAATCCAAGAGTAGGTTGTGTCATAATCAATGCTGGAGAAATCGTTTCCGAAGGCTGGCACGCTGCTGCCGGGCTTGCCCATGCTGAAGTAATGGCGATTGAAAAAGCCGGCGAACTTGCACAAGGCGGTATAGCATTTGTATCGCTAGAGCCATGCTCTTTCACTGGTCGCACCGGTCCTTGCAGTCAGGCGCTAATAGAAGCAGGATTAAGTACGGTAGTCATAGCTGGACTCGATCCAGACGCAAGAGTTTCTGGAAGCGGTGTGAAACAACTGGAAGATGCTGGCATCGAAGTTTTCCATTTGCCTGAATTTGAACCCCAGGCACAAGATTTAAATCGAGGTTATTTTAAACGTCATACCGCTGGGCTACCTTTTGTGCGCTTAAAACTGGCTATGAGTCTAGATGGCAGAACTGCGTTAGCGAGCGGTGAGAGTAAATGGATTACAAGTTCAGCGGCGCGCTCGGATGTGCAAAGAATTCGCGCGAGCAGCAGTGTGATCCTAACTGGCGTCAATACGGTAATCGATGACGATCCAACTCTAAACGTTAGAACAGAGGATCTTTCATTAGACGAAGAAGAACTAAATCTAAATCAAGACTGTCTCGCACAACAACCCATGCGGGTCATTCTCGATAGTCAATTGAAGACACCTGGCACTGCTCGAATTTTGGCAGCCACTGGACAAGTAAAAATATTCACTACAAGTAGCGGCAGTCATCCAAATAACCTTGCAGATAACGTGGAAATTGTTCAAGTCGCTCGGGAAGAGAAAGGAGTTGACCTTGAATCTGTGCTAGCATCGCTGGCCTCCAAATTTGCCTGCAATGATGTGCTTATCGAAGCCGGACCTACTCTAAGTGGGAGCTTCATCGAAAAGAATTTAGTAGACGAGCTTATTGTATACGTCGCCCCAAAGATTCTTGGTAGCGATGCTAAACCTCTTCTTGAAATCTCGGGATTATCATCGTTAGCGGAAGCAACTCAATTGGAGATTAAGGAAGTTACAGAAATAGGCAAGGACATTAAGGCGACATTGTCCAAACCGAATTAGAATGTTAAATCATGTTCACTGGAATAATAGAAGCAATAGGCACCATTAAGAATCTTAAAAAGGTTCAGGACGAATGGCGCTTGACTATTAACTGCCTTGGCCTAGAACTAAATGATGTTTCTATTGGTGATAGCATATCGGTTAATGGTTGTTGTTTAACTGTAGTAGAAAAGGATGAGCAGAGTTTTGCAGCGGATGTATCCAATGAATCAATGCGCTGTACAGCATTAGGCGAGCTTGGAGAAGGAACCGAGGTAAATCTGGAAAAGGCTATGCTTGCTTCAAGCAGATTCGGTGGACACATAGTTAGCGGTCATGTCGATGGTGTCGGTGCATTGGTAAGTTCCCAGCCTGACGGACAAAGTTTGCGGCTAGTATTTTCAGCGCCTGATGAGTTAAAAAAATACATAGCTGCTAAAGGTTCTCTAAGTATAGATGGCGCGAGTCTTACAGTTAATGAAGTAAATGCGAATCAATTTACGATAAACG
>JBJLER010000015.1:0-13028 GCA_045565735.1 Pseudohongiellaceae bacterium | reverse complement strand
CCATCCCGCCTTCTGAAAAGATTGAATCGCAAGTGAGTGATCTAGAAGAAGTCTTGCCATCTACTGGTTCTTATCGACGCGAAACTTTGCAGTAGTTTCCACAAAATTATTTAAACTTAAACCTTTTTCTGCAAGAAAACCTTTCATATGCGGTCGTGATTTTTCACCGAGTAAAATTGCAACCTGTTCGGACCAGCTAATGCCATGACCACCACCAGTGCGAGTACGGTAATACTCCCTGATTACTTCGTCATAGTCTTCAATCACTTCTTTGTCACCTTCTTCGTTATAAACTTCCTTTTGATAACAACTGACAAAGGCAGTCGTGGTTTTATTTCCGGATCTTGATTGGGATAACCTAAACAAAGTCCAAAAACTGGATATACCCCTTTAGGTAGCTCTAACAAATCGGTAACAGATCCAGGATTGTTGCGAATACCACCGATATAACAGATCCCCAATCCTACTGACTCAGCCGCAGTAACCAAGCTCTGTGCCATCAACGCTACATCCACTGTAGCGATAATAAAGTGTTCAGTAAAATCTCCTTCGAATGATTTCTCATAGGCTTCGCAGTAATTCCCTGCACGCTTTAAATCAGCACAAAAAATCATGAACTCAGCCGCTTCTGCTACGTATGGTTGATTTCCTGCTAACTCTGCAATCTTTTCGCGGGTAGATGGCTTAGTGACTCGAACAATTGTTGTACCCTGCAGAAAACTAGAAGTTGCTGCAGCCTGTCCGGCAATGAAAAGCTCTTCAAGTAATTCTGGCTCAATGGGTTGATTGGTAAATTTGCGAATACTGCGGTGCGATTTCAGTAAGTCGATTACTGAGCTCATGAATTTTTCCTTCTACATCGGTTGCCGGAGTGGCAGGGGTTAAATTGAATCGGTTAGATTATCGAGGAATACAGGGACTACGTCATTAGCTAAATTTGATTCAGCATTAAAAAGTAGAATAATGCCGACATTGGCTTCTGGTACAAATGCCATTTCGCTACGAAATCCACGCACACCGCCACCGTGGTGAATCGCGCGGATTCCATTGTAATCGAACACACGCCAACCAGTTGCGTAATAGGCTTTTTCTAAACCACTCCAGCGATTGAAATAATTTCCATAGGGTGTGGAAATGATCGGCTCATGCAATTGGGTAAGAAAGTCAGGCGATAGTACTTCTGGGAAAGCACCTAAATTTGCACGAATCCACTTGGTCATATCGAAAATGCTGGCGTTAATACCCGAAGCAGGTGCTACAGAGTAGTACGCGGGATTAGTCGTAGTTGTTCGCCAATTTCCTCGCACTAATCTATGAGGTTGAGTTGAGTCGGGATTGTCAACAAACGAGTCCATCCCTACCGAAGCAGACAACATATCTAGCGGTCGAAAGATTTCTTCTTCCAAATATCTTTCGTAACTCGTTCCGGTACTCTCCTCCACCACATCCGCAATCAAAGAAAACACTACGTTCTGATAACCATAACATTGGCCAGGAGAACAAACAGTCGGTATCTGATGAAACTTATCTTTGATTCTGTCGTATGCAACACCATCATCCAACATGTTGGAATAGGAATGAGGCATTAAACCTGTGGAATGACTTACCAGATGTTTAAGAGTTATTGACTGCGAAGAAGAACCTGTGCCAATTCGCATCTGCGGAAATAAATCAGTTACTTTAGCATCCCAGCTCTGATGATTGTTATCGACTAACAGTGCTGCCGCCGTGCCAGCAAATGTTTTTGACATTGAAGCTATTCTAAAGATGGAATCAGTCGTGACTGGGCTATCGCTGGTAACGGCTTTTTCTCCCCAGGTTTGCAAATACATGATTCCTTCTCTAGACACGATGGCCAGAGCAGCACCGGGAATGCTTTTTTGATCAGCCTGGGTTTTTATCCAATAAATGAATTCGCCAAAGTCATAGTTAAATTGTGGCTCAGAGTGGATTTCATTAGCGCGAGTTGCTGCAGAACCCCCGAACAAAATGCCGAACACAAAGATAGAATGCAAAAACTTGAATAGTTTAGGTTGAATCACGGTTAGAGAATTAAATCGATATGCTTCTGATTATTATTGAAGTTCCTTCAATGCCTAATTGCAGCCTATTACTCGCAACTCACTTTCTGCAACAGGCGAACTTAGCACGGCCTGATTTTTATAGGAACCCTGAAATCGCTCGAAGTTCCAATAATTGCTGGTATAAAAAGGCTATCTCAACTTACATTAAGTCGGCCAATCGGGGACACTATTTAGTGCATGAAAGGCTGGATCTATAGCCCCACCTTTTATACTCAGGGTATGAAGAGCAGTATTAGACGCCCGTCTAGCAGAACTGTAACCCTGTGAAATCACCCGCTCTCATCAATTAGGGCTTTAAACTCAGCCGAATCCGAGATCACTGAATCTTCAATCAGTCTAAACCTTGCTTAAGCAGGTTGGAAATACATAAGCCGATATCACATTTGATGATCGGGGGGGCCGACAATTGTGGAAAAATAAGAAGTAACTACCAGAATTAAGATTGCTACAACAACTTCAATCCGAATGGAGCGACGCAAGTACTGTGCACCCCCTTCAGATATAATTGCAGGTGTAAGCCTAAATTTGTTCAATGCTGCAATAGAAAATATGGCTAGCACTAGAAGCAGTTTAAAGAGTAATGCACGTCCATATGCAGTTGTAAAAATTTCTTCCAACGAATGGAAAAGTTCCCATAACATTAGTCCGCCTGCAACAATTAACACCAATACAATTCCAATTGCGTTATCCCCAAATTTCTTCATCGCCCTCTGCATAAATTCTAAATCTTCTGCGTAGGTCAATTTATGCAGTGGATACAAAGACCCAATCCAGGCAGCGAAAGCAAAGAAGTGGAATGCGATCGCGACCTTTGCAATAGGGCTTAATACTGAAATATGTCCTGAAAATCTGAAACTAAAAAGTATTAATAAGAAAGCCGCTAGATTGATTGTATTTAATAGTTTGTAAAAGGCCTGCACTGGTGAACGGTCCAAGCCTGCGATTTTTTGCAGGTAGAACAGTCCTGCGATGAATACAATGACGAATCCAGCAAGGCGAAAGAATGTAGTATCGCCAAGCTGTGTGTCGAAAAATATCGATACCATCCCCCAATCGAACATTCCGGAGATGCCAGAACCAGCTACCATGCCTACCTGAATGAAAAAATTAAGCAGCGCACCATTAAAGCCAATGAATGCTCCTAGTGTGATGTACCGAAGATTGGATTGAACTGTACGACGACTGCCATCGTTGTATAGCCAAAGGCATAGACTACCGCCAACAATGGCGGCAGCACCAAAATAAATAAAAAGTTTACAGAAGAGGCTTACTAGCTCCCATGAATTTGGGATTACTGACACCGCTGTGCAAGCCTAAGCAAAGTGGCTACTACTTATTCCGAAATAGTATTCGGATCCACAGCAAAACTAAAGGTGTTTGTTATGGTGTGTCCGTCAGCACCAATTGCAGCCCATTCCACTGTGAATTGACCTGTCTGCATATTTAGCATTTCAATCCTGTAGTTAGCAACAGCATCAGCCTGAACCTCGAAACTGGTTGGAATTTCGCGATCGGCTGCTTTCAAATCAAGCTTGATTAAACGCACGGGCCCAGTAAAGACCAAATCGATATGCTCCGGCGCTGCCTTAACAGTAGCACCATTTTCAGGTGTAGATTGCTTTAATGCGGTATGAGCTTGGGACAACATCGAAAATGCGCAAACCATCATCCAAGCGAGAATTTTTACTGATTTTGTAATTTTCATTTTTTGCCCCATATCACCGGAAATTGACTCAGCAAAAGATAAATTAGACGCGAGGAATTATCTCAGCTTACCCCCATAGACCGTAGCGTTTTCCTAGCTTCTGCGACCATTTGCCGCAGTTTTCCTACTCTTTTCTTTGCCAAACGTGGGTTTGTGGGGATAGTTTGATTTCATCTATGACGGTACCGGGGCGGGCGTTGAATATGCTAATAAGTAAGTCTGCGACATCTTCAGCCTCTATCGCGTTTTCTTTAGCTCCTCCTGGTTCAAAGTGGAGCTTATCGAAAAAAGGAGTGCGCACTGCTCCTGGATTTAAGATCGAAACTCTAACCTGGGATCTTGCACACTCATCTCTCATGGCTTGAACGAATCCACGTACAGCAAACTTACTAGCGCAATAGATACTACCCTGCCTAGCCCCAACCAGGGCTGCTTCAGAACCTGTAAACACGATGTCTACCAAACTCTTTTGCTTTTTAAATTGAGGAAGAAAAGCTTTGGTTACAATGGCATGGCTAAGAAAATTCGTTTCCATAACCAAACGCATATCCGCAACTGAAAGCTGCTCGAGAAAAGCCATTTTTCCTATACCAGCGTTATTCACTAAGCCTCTAATTGGCTCTGAAATGTTTTTAATTATCTGATCTAATTCATTGGGCAATTTATCAAGATGGGCAAGATCAATTTCAACTGATGAAAAATCCTCATGGGTTATTTCAGCACTGTCAAATTCTTTGGCAAGCCCGAGTACTGAATAGCCTTCCATGAGTAGCTTATTGGTCATAGCAAGACCAATTCCAGAAGAGGCTCCGCTAACCACTACTAAGCCTTTTTCGTTTTCAGACATAAGAATTTTCCAAAAATAAGACTATCAAGCACAACGATAATACTGTTCTGGGCTAACATAGCCCAGCAAAAGCTGTTCCAGCTCCTGCATTGGATCGTTGTTATCGCTAGCCAATGTAATCATTCCATCTTCCGTTTTAGTTTCCCGCGCATACAGGGCTTCGTCGAGATAAAGTTTCACGATATTCTTATAAAATCCAGTTGGCATTCTAAATTCACCGATACTGGCAGTATGCACTCCACTTGCGTTGATTGAAGAGAAAATTTCATCAAAAAGAATTTGATAATTCTCGATCAGATTCTGTTCCCAAATTATAGGTTCGAAACGCAAGGCAATTGACCAGCCGGCTTGCTGTAATTTTTGTAAAGCTTCTACGCGCTTCGCTATGGAAGGCACTTTGTGCTCAAACTCTTTGTTGGCGTCATGAGCAGTGAAACTCATTGCGATAATACAATTCTGCATGGAATCCGTATCCAGCAAGCTTCTGATCTGAGTGCTCTTAGTGCGAATTTCTATTATTGCATTAGAATTACGCCTAAAAACTGGGAGAAAATATTCGCAGAATTTGCTAACAGGCTCGAGGGCTAAACTATCGCAGTCATACCCACTGTAAAAAACTGCAGGAGCAGATGCAGATTTAATACTTGATTCAATTTCTGCTTCAAAGTCCTCATAGTTTATAAACAGTACATAGTTCGCCGAGCGATACATTCCTTGCAGAAAACAATAACGACAGTCGTAAACACAATTAAGCATATGGGAAAAATAGTAGCTCGCGCCCTCTTCAAATCCGTATCCCTCCGGAGACGCCAAAACCAAGTTGCCATATTTCTTTGCTAGAATTAGAGCTGGAAACTTTTTCTGTAATCTGAAATTCTGGCCTTTGCGATTAAAAATTTCACCGTATCGCTCACAACTGATATGAGGAATATCAGGAAATCGACTAAGGATTTCCCTTACTCGCTCATGTGATTGAACTTCTTTCTCAATGTAAATTGCAGAAAACACGTTGGTAGAATTAAATTGTTATACCTTTGCTTAATAAACCTAATGCTTCGTTGCTTGAACTGAAATCTAGGTCTGCGATTTTTTCTAATTCGGAATCGCGCCCCAATGCCCGATAGCGCTGACAGAGTCTCTTCAATTGGTTTTGTTGAGTCACTGTAAAATGTAATTTATTAAGCAATACCTGAAATGCACTATCCAATTTCAAAATCTCATTATAGTCTTTTACTAGTTCTTGTAATTGACCACAACACTTAACAATTAGCTGTAGATTTTTCTCTACCAAAGACAAAACCAGTTCATCAGTAACTTTCCCGATGGAATGGTCTTTATTGTCAGAAATTATCTTTAAACATTGCACAAATTCTATTGAAACACACTTGCTGGCACCCTCCCAGAATCCGGCAGCTTCCATATCATAAACAACGTCGCCAGGATAATTTAGTTCAGGATTGTCTACACTGGCCAGCCCTATTGAAGGGACATCAGAGAAAATCTGAATTGGAAAACTAGATACCCCGGAAGTTTTATAGGTAATTTTATTTATGGTGAAACAGCTGCCTATTACCGCTGATTGGTGGCCAGCAATACCAATGTTTAACCACGCTCTAACCCTATCACCTCTCTCTTCTATCTCAGCTAGATAATCGGTAGCAGCCTTGGCGTTATTGAACCCCATTCCTGAAACTATGGCCTTCATACCCGCGGAATTTCGATAGAGCTTATACCGTTCTGACTCTACTCGTTCCATGGAAAACAAGTTGATCAACTTTTCAGCTTCCAGCTGATGGGCAATAACTAGATTTATATCTGGAAAAGAATGCATAATTAATTTTGATAAACCACAAGAATTGAACGAATTTGTTCTAGCAATTCTTCATTTCCACGCTTTTCAGCACCTGATATTAAAATTTTGCATTTCGTGATGAGCATCTCCGTCGCCGCTGTTTTCTGGGATTCGTTTAATGCGTCTTCATTAAGCAATCGATGTAAAGCAACAATACGAAATCTATCCATTCCCCAATGTTGTTTCGACAGCTGGTCTTCATGACCGCCGTACTTACGCAATAGTTTTTCTTTAATATAAAGAACCGGATAACGACTACAGATTCTTAGCCAGAGGTCGTAATCTTCGCAAGCCGGTAAAGATTCATCAAACATTCCAAGTTCTGCAAATAACTCTCGATGAATTAAAACCGCCGATGGAGAGATTGCGCAGAGCGGCAAACATTTCTCAAAGATAAAACCACCAGACTTTTCATGTTTATTCTTAGGGTTAACTTGCACACCATTACGAATCCAAATTTCATCGCTGTGAATTATTTTGAATTCAGATTGTTGTTCTAATGCCAAGAATTGCTTCTCTAGTTTATCCGGCAACCATTCGTCGTCGGAATCAAGAAATGCCAGCCAGCTTCCTAGTGAATTCTTAATCCCTCTATTCCGTGCCGCACTCACACCGTGATTCTCTTGTTTGATGTAAGTCACGCTTGGATAGGATTCCTGTATCAACTTCTCAGTTGCATCTGTTGAGCCATCATCCACTACTATTATTTCTTGAATTGGATAGGACTGCGCTAGAGCAGAATTAAGAGCTCGCATTAAGCAATGCTCTCTATTGAACGTTGGAATAATAACGCTGACAGCTTTAGTAACCATTTTTATCAATTCAAAATAGCGCTTTGCTCTGTAATGCTTTGTTTCTCTAGTTAATCAATGGACTACTCCGCAAATTGATATTTATCTCACCGCAAGAAGTGCCTACGGCTTATAATTGCTGAATATTCCTAATCTTGAAGGAACTAATATCGATTGTCTTTCATCTATTTTTTACTAGTTCCAGATATTCTGATGCCCGACTCTACTGCCCTTCTCTTATAGTCACGCGTGCCTGCTATTTACATAAATCAACCGCCTCATTGAGCCGAATCTAACAGGCATTTCAAAGGCTTTAACTGTTTGTCTGAGCATCGAATAGAAAAGTTACCTAGTTCACCAAGATTCGGAATGTCTTCTAAAAAAGGTCAGAAATTCCTGGCCAATATAGAGGAGCTGCGCGGGAAAGGCTAAAGATCGAGCACGCCAGACAGAGAATATTAGATTTTTCCGATATAAATCCTTTCAATCTGACTCTCCAAAAAAAATGGGAACCGTAGTTCCCATTTTATACTAGCTTAATCAACCTTAATTATATTTTGCCAGCTCTTTACGAGCGATAACTCGTCTATGCACTTCATCCGGCCCATCCGCCAACCGCAGAGTTCGCTGACTAGTCCAAAGCGCAGCAAGAGGAAAATCTTGAGACACGCCCGCTGCCCCATGCATTTGTATAGCTCGATCGATCACTCTTAGGGCCATATTAGGCACTGCGACCTTAATCTGTGAAATTGCATCCCGCGCAGCCTTGTTGCCAATTGTATCCATCAAATAGGCGGCCTTATAAACGAGCAAGCGACACATTTCGATCTCAATGCGGCTATCAGCGATAATGTCGTAGTTTCCACCAAGTTCTGCCAATGGTTTGCCAAAAGCTTCGCGACTAACCGCACGTTTGCACATAAGATCCAGCGCTCTTTCCCCTGCGCCGATAGAACGCATGCAATGGTGGATTCGACCTGGGCCTAATCTTCCTTGCGAAATCTCAAATCCCCTGCCACGACCGAGAATAATATTGCTTTCTGGTACTCTAACATTGTGAAATTTGATGTGCATATGACCATGAGGCGCATCGTCTTTGCCAAATACCGTCATCGGCCGAACGACTTCAACACCTTCAGTTTCCATAGGAACAAGAATTTGTGACTGACGATTGTGCTTTGGCGCATCAGGATCAGTTACCACCATGCAGATCATGATCTTGCAACGAACATCACCGGCGCCTGAAATGTAAAACTTCTCTCCGCTAATTACCCATTCATCACCTTCTAATACAGCACGAGTAGAAATATTAGTTGCGTCACTGGAAGCAACGCTAGGTTCTGTCATAGCGAAAGCAGAGCGAATTTCTCCAGCTAAAAGTGGTTCCAGCCATTCTTTCTTCTGTTCTTCCGAACCATAGCGTTCCAACACTTCCATATTACCAGTGTCCGGAGCACTACAGTTGAATGCTTCAGAGGCAAGACGACTACGCCCCATGATTTCAGCTAAGTGCGCATACTCCAGGTTTGATATGCCTGCCCCACCCTGGCTTTCGGGCAAGAAGAAATTCCACAGACCTAGCACCCGGGCTTCGTCCTTCAAGCTATTTAAAATTTCATCCTGGCGAGCTGTGTGTGACCAACGATCATCAACTGCTATTTCTGCGTGATATTCTGCTTCAACTGGCTCGACCTTTTCCTCAACAAAAGTGCGAATTTTCTCCTTCACCTCAACCAGTTCTTCTGACAATCCCAAATCCATGCTTATAACCTCTATCTGCTATGTTTTTCTATCCGGCGATTGTGCCACCGCCATCAATGACAATAGTTTGACCTGTGGTAAAACTTCCTGCATCAGACGCCAGTAATATTGCTGCACCCGCAATTTCATCTGGCTCTCCAATTCTTCTTAATGGGTATTTTGAAATAGTTGCCTCATAGATATCCGGATTTTCCCATAAAGCACGAGCGAAATCGGTACGCACCAATCCAGGAGCAATGCAATTGACTCTGATGTTTTTTGGGCCCCATTCCACGGCAAGGTTTCTGGCAATCTGCATATCCGCTGCTTTAGAAATGGCATAGGCCCCGAGCGCATCGCTTCCTTTAAGGCCACCAATGGACGAAATGATTATTACCGCTCCCCCACCATTTTCTGCCATGGAAGGAATAACTAATTGGCATAAGCGATGGACGCTACCAATATTGGCATGCATAACTTTGTCGAAAGCTGGATCCGGAATGTCCTGAGAGGGACCAAAATAAGGATTGATTGCTGCGTTACAAACCAAAATGTCGATATTGCCAAGTTTTTGTTGGGTTTGCGCAACAAGATTTTCTAGTTGTTCTTTGTAATTTATGTTGCAGGCAACCGAGATTGCTGTGCCACCACTATCATTAATTTCCCCTGCTACTTCGTCGCACAATTCCTGATTACGACTGGAAACAACGACCTTCGCTCCCTGCTCTGCCATACGTTGCGCTATAGCCTTACCGATCCCTTTCGTTGAACCAGTAATCAAAGCAACTTTACCTTCGAGGTTGAATAAACTCATGCTCGCTCCAACTTGAGTCTTCCTTCTTATATATGTGAGATCACCTTTTTGGAAAATCTCGTGGATCCGAATTTATCGAAACGGAGCGCTAAACTAGCAGGGGCTAGAGGTAAGAACAAGTATCGGGGTGGACTCTAATTCTCAGTCTGAATCCATCCAAGATCGTTTGCCTTTAGAAATGCTGGTACCGCCGTCGACCGGAATTATCGCACCGTTGGTATAGGCGCCAGCGCGTGATGCCAAGTAGGCGACGATCCCGACAATTTCTTCTGGCTCACCTACGCGGTCTAGGGGACATTCTTCTTCGATGTCTGTTAAATAGTGTTCAAAAACATAGTCAGTCATGCGCGATTTAAAAAACCCAGGCGCAACTGCATTTACAGTTATATGCTTAGGCCCTAATTCAACTGCAAGCGCCTTAGTAAGATGATGTAAACCAGCCTTGCTAGCTACGTAAGCGAAGGTTCCTGTTCTCGACACAATGGGGACATGAATTCCATCCATGGAACCGATATTGATTATTCGCGCAGGATCAGTTTGTGTTGCTGCTTTTTCTAACAAAGGAATTGAATCGCGGCTTAATGAGAAGACGGCGTTCAGATTTATGTTAACTATTTTCTCGAATCCTTCATCGGGGAATTCTTCCAATTTGGCCCCCCAATTCGCGCCAGCATTATTAATCAGAATTGATAAACTTCCAATTTCATCCCCGAGAAAATTCAAAAGCTTCTCCCGATCATCAGCTTTGGTTATGTCGGCAGAAAATGCAGTCACTTCTCCGTGAGGCGACAGCTCCACTAACGCCTCATCACATTTCTCTCTACGTCGAGAGACAATAACTACATGCACACCATTTTGTAATAATCCCTTGGCCATCATTAAGCCAAGACCACTCGATCCCCCGGTAACTAACGCAGATTTTCCTTTAAGAGAAAATAATGATGCAACCTGGTAGTTTTCAGGGTCAGCCTTTCCCATTACTCTTCATCCGCAATCTTTATTAATTGCTTGCCAAAATTTTTACCTTTGAGCATGCCACGAAAAGAATCAGGTGCATTCTCCAATCCCTCGCCAATGCATTCCTTATGCTTGAGTTTGCCTTCCTTAATCCACTGGCCTAATTGTTCTGTTGCTTGCTCATATCGATCGACCCATTCAAACACCACAAAGAAACGATGCTCTGGCACTTCATTTAGTTGTTTGAGAATGTCAAAAGGGGATTCAGACTTGGTGATGTCCTCATCATTGTAATTAGAAACATAACCACAGATCGGCACCCGCGCGCCTGAGTTCAATAATTTGACTACAGCCTTTGTGACTGCACCACCAACATTTTCGAAATAAATGTCTACCCCACCAGGACAAGCAGCTATTAACTCTTCTTCGAAATTCTCTGCCTTATAATCGATACAGGCATCGAACCCGAGATCATTTTTTACGTACTGACATTTCTCTGGACCACCAGCAATTCCTACTGCTCTCAGTCCCAAAATCTTCGCAATCTGACCAACTGCAGACCCAACGGCACCAGATGCTGCAGCAACCACCAAGGTCTCTCCAACTAGTGGCTTGCCGACTTCGGTTAATCCAAAATAAGCCGTTCGACCTGGCATACCCACTACTCCGAGATGAGCAGATAATGAGCCATTGTCCAAATTTACCTTCATAAGTCGTTCTTCATCATCGTTACAGACAATGTAAGATTGCCAGCCTTTGTGCACAGCGACATGATCGCCAACTGTGAATTTTTCCGAAGTAGATTTCACAACAATTCCGGTAGATTCGCCGGTCATGACATCACCTATCTGCATAGGAGCGACATAGGATTTAACGTCGTTCATTCTTCCTCGCATATAAGGGTCAAGTGACAACCAACAAACTTTTACCAATATTTGATTATCTTCGAGTTCAGGAATGTCAGCTTCATCGAGCTGAAAACATTCATCTTCGGGCTCACCAAAAGGACGCTTTGCAAACAACATGCGCTGGTTTTTCATATTTTCTTCCATTCTTTACATAAAAACTGGCGCAGCAGTCTAACTTAAAAATTCCACTGCGGACAGATTAAAGAATACAGAGATCAGGGGGCAATTACTCTACCTTCCGCCATTTCTTTTACCCGGTACCAGTACGAGTACTGCTGAGTGAATCCAAACTTTTTATAAAGCGCCAAAGCCGGCGGATTGCGTTCTTCAACTTGCAAATAGGCAAATCCCGCCCCTTTAAATCGACCCCAACGAAGTAATTCACTTATCATCTGACTTGCCAGACCTTGGCCGTGATACCTCTTTGCTGTCGCGATACCAAAAATACCCAGTGTTTTTTTATTCAACACTGCCATTCCGGTAGCACATGGATTTAAGTGATCATCGTGCATTACTAAACAGTAGACAATTCCAGAAATTCGTCTTAATAACTGGCGGTGAGAGTTATATCGAACAGGATTAAACATACGTACTGCCTGCCAGGCAGCAACCCAGTCGTCTTTTGTACTTTCTATAATATTAAAACCAGTCTTCGATAATTTAAGCTCTGGGTCTTGATTTAGCTGCAACCCTAATACCGCTGTTGGTGCCTGTTTCTGGTATTTAACTTCCTCTAACAACATATCAAGTTTGCCAAAAGTGCAGTTCGCCTTTTCTGTTATAAGCACTTTGATTACGGCATCCTGACCTTTAGCACTGTAGAATCTCTCAGTTTCGCTAATTAATTGTTGCGGACAGAATCGACCCGACACTTTGGGGATCAATGCGTTGGAACGACGACTAACCCCAGAGGCGTAACGCAATGTGCCTCCCTCAAGTTCGATTTCTTCGATTGCCGGCCAGGCGATTCGAGTAGCTGATTCGATTTCTTGAATGTTCATAATTTGATCCTATTTTGCTATCCCCAAAAAAAAACCTCTAAGGTCGGAGACTCTTAGAGGTTTTCGATTCGTTTCAAATAAACGCTAACTCACAGATCTCCTGAATATAAATTTGGCACGCACAATGCGACGGCGTGCTATCTGAGCTAGCTCGCGACGTGTATATATTGCTGTGATAATTTTAGTAATCATTCGTTTATTCCGAGATCTGCGAAATTTATTGAATTCATCCTGCCCTGTCAACTGCTTTCAATCTAAGTAAATTTCTAAGCCATCAAGCTATTTAATTGCCTAAGGTCTAAGTTGAATACCTAACTATCAATCTGCTA